>NZ_JAJAEF010000008.1:0-230502 GCF_020447145.1 Shewanella sp. SR1
GCTGCTGGCCTATAATCTCATTAGATATAAGATGTTGCTGATGGCTAAAAGCTTGCCATCGGTCCATCCTAATCAACTGAGTTTTAGGGATGCGGCGAGTTATATCATCTTTAAGTTGACGCAACTGCCATCACAAACGCCGGGGAATGTCCCGAGAGACGTATTGGATATAGAACGCAATGCACGGCAATTTAAGTTGGATGGTAAACGGGAAAGGGCTTATCCACGAGTCCTTAAAATGAGCAAAAACAAGTTTCCGGTTAGACCAAAGAAAAATGCCGTTCACTCTTAAGTGAACGGCATTACGCCAGTGGCGGGTATTTTCTCATTCAGCTATTGCGTTAAACGCTGAGCTTATTCTTCAACTGGCGAGACCACGAAGAGTAAGTCACCTTGAGACACTTGCTGACCATTGCTGTTCAGGATGCGCTCGATGCGATACTTCTTATCCTCAGGGTACAGAATAGCGCTCTGACGGTTAAAGCCGGCTAAGGTCACTTGCGAGAACATCTTCATCGCTTCTGTTAGTGCTAGCGTTTGATCGACTGTGACTATGTCACCTTCTTTCACAAAATCCGCTTCACCCGGTGCAGAAGAGGTATAGAAGATACCTGCGCCTTGGGCTAACACTTTCAGTTCGTTACTTTCACCAACACGCAGTGACTCAGTGTCCACTTCCACAGTTTCAGCAGCGGCTTCCATTTCAGCGATCAACGCAGGAATGTCCAGCTCAGCCATTAAACGTGGCAGATAGTTAGTATCGTAAACCCCTTCGTTGAAGGTGCCGTCTTTCAGGATAAGCTTGAGTAACGGAATGTTAGTCGCGATGCCTTTCAGCACTACGCTGTCTAAGTATTCGTACAGTTTGGCAATGACATCTTCACGGTTTTCACCGCGCATGATGATTTGTGCAATTAAGCTATCGTAGTATGGCGATACTTCTTTACCTGGCGCAGCAATCGAAATGATTTCCACATCTGGATGATCTGGGAACACACATTCAGTGATCTTGCCTGGATTTGGGATCAGCTGCAGTATGCCATGGCTATCGAGCGCCGCTTTCTCAGCCGTCACACGTACTTCCATCGCATAACCAATTTCTTTCGGCTCTAACGCTTCAATTGAACGGCCAGCGGCAATATCAAACTGCGCGCTAACGATATCAATACCTGAAGTGGCTTCCGTTACTGGATGCTCAACCTGCAGACGCGTGTTCATTTCCATGAAGTAGACTTCGTTCGCATCTAAGTTATAGATGAACTCAACGGTACCTGCGCCCATGTAATCGGTCGCGTCACCTAAAGCACGGGTATAAGCCAGTACTTGTTTCTTCAGCTCATCTGGCAACATAGTTGAACCAGACTCTTCGACTACTTTTTGGTTGTTACGTTGAACCGAACAGTCACGCAAACCTAATACTTTGGCGTTGCCGAACTTGTCACGCAGTAACTGCACTTCGATGTGACGCAGTGATGTCACATATTTCTCTAGGTACAAGTCACCGTTACCAAAGGCAGCAGCCGCTTCGGTTGCCGTTTTTTGGAATAGACCAATCATGTCTTCAGGACGTTTCACTACCTGAATACCTTTACCGCCACCACCTTGTACCGCTTTAAGCAGTACTGGATAGCCGATTTCGCTCGCCACGTTTATGGCTTGCTCAGCATTAGTCAGAATGCCGTGAGAACCAGGCACTACAGGTACATTTTGCGCTTGTGATGTCTTAATGGCGTTCGACTTGTTACCCATAGTCGTCATTGAATGCACGCTAGGGCCAACAAAGTTAACACCGTTATTCACACATAAGGCAGCAAACTGCGGGCTTTCAGATAAGAAACCGATACCTGGGTGCAATGCATCCACTTGCTCATACTCGGCTACTTTCAGCACTGAGTATGCGTTCAAGTAACTTTCGTCCGAGGTATTCCCCCCTAAACAAACTAACTTGTCGGTGTCTTTCAACATGTCGGCTGGTACTGACGTCATATCAGGATCAGACGCCACTAATACCACATTGATATTATTGTCGTGAGCCTTACGGATCAGTTTCACCGCAGTACAACCACGGGCGTGAACCAATACTTTGTTAATTGGCTTCATTAACTGGCGTGGATCGTTCTGTACGATCACATCTTCTTCAACAGCAGCTTCAACCACTAAGGTCGATAGTGCATTGATGATCACGTCGTTAATTTTTGCCGAAGGCATTGGCATCAGAGGATCGATACCCGCTAACTGAGTGTCTAAATTGTCGCTGAATGGGTTATGGACTAAGCCCGCCATTGCGCCAGGTACTTTTGACAAGTAGTTAGACAGCGTTGCCGTTGATGGTAAGTAAGCTGGCACCACCATTTGACCCGCGAACGGCATGTTAGTACCAGACAGGTAGTAAGTTTGCACTAATGGGTGAGTCACAAAACTCGCCTGCGCACCACCGGTACAGTCACCAAAACCAAACATCAATACTGGCAATTCGTTATCACGAACAAAGCGCGTGATACGGTCGTTCACCACAGCCATAGAGAATAGCGCCGCTGCACCTTCTTTAGTCTGCATCCCGCCTGAACTGATAAAGCACACGACAGGTAATTTACGCTTAGCACACTCGATCAACAGCGCAGAGAATTTCTCGGCACTGGCCATATCGAATGCACCAGCTTGGAATGCGGTGTTAGACACAGCCACACCCACACGCACTTTTTGACCTTTTTCTTTAAAGTCAGCAATACCTGTGATCAAACCACATGGGCGAATGCCTTTATCTAACGCGTCTTCAATCGATAAACGGAAGCCTGGGAAGTTCAACAGGTTGGCCGACATTTTGTCGCCATTGATCTCTTCGAAATGGGTAAAGAACTGCTTAACCACATTTTCCCAAGTCATGTTGCCTTTACGTTTTTCGTCACGCAGCACTTTTTGGATCAATAGATCCTGATAACCCATAGTCAAGCGGTTCCAGAAGTCCTTACGACGACCGATACGCACAGGGTTGATCGCGCCAGTGTACTTGCTGGTATCGCTTTCGCTATCGAAATACTCAGGCAGTAAACGTTCGAAGAAGTAAGTCAGTACCACGAATAGACTGTCGTTAAGCTGCGGGAAACCCACACTCTTCCACTGTTCTACGCGGACTAATAAATCTGCACGGTTCGATTGACCCATGAAGTATTTAAGCCACTTGTAGAACTTAGCTTTGTCGTTCGAGGTATCTTGTGTCGACATTGCATGGTCAATTGACTTGTGCAGCAGGTTGTTCACTGAATTACGTGACAAACTCTTCGACATCATGGCTTCTTTCGCGATTGACGCTAAGCTGCCGACAACGTTGTCGTACAAGGCATTGAAGATCAGAATGTTGTGGCATTGCCAAATAAAGTCTTCACGCAGCTCTTCATTCACAACCACATCGAGTACGGTCAGCTGATTCAGCTCAGGCCATTTAGCTTGAGTCACAGACTTTGGCAAACTTTCTAAGTGCTGAATAAGCCCTTTAAAGTTGTTGGCCGCATTGCTCTTCCAGCGGTGATACAAAGACCAGCTGATGTTAAATAACAGCGCCTTACGTGCTTTTTTATAGTTCTCTTTTGGTTCACCCAAAATCAAACGAGTCAACATGTTACGCTCGGTAGACACTTCATCACGCTTAGCGACAAAGGTAGTCCACAATTTGTTCAGTTCTTCGTCATAAACCAGTTTATCTGGGTTAGATAACCAAGCTTGGAACACACGGTCTTGTTCCTGTTGGATACGCGCCAACAGATCACCTTCTGGCACGCTAGCACGTGACAGACGACCATACTGTTCTTGAGAAATCGAATGGATACGGCTACGCAGCGTTAAATAACGCAGATAACGATAGGCGCTACCGAACAGGTTGTGGTGACTGGTCGGGCTCGTTGCCACAGCCAATTCTGCGTTCAGTTCCAAAGCCATCAGGTTTTTAGATGGATTTAGGAAACGGGTTAAGCTGCGATCATAATGTTCACGTAAATCTTTAGATTCACGCACAAAATTCATCGCTGCACGCTCAACCGCTTCAACGCTGCTAATAATGGCGCGGCGCAGATTGTGCTGACGCTCATCACGGTCGCCCGGTGAAAAGTCGATAATACCGTCGATACAACCTGAGGTATAAAGCTCTTCTGGCGATACACCCACAGATTTCGCACATTCTTGCCAAGATAAGTTGTACTTACGGGCAATACTTTGCAGACCTTGTGGCTGGATCGTGTTGAAAATACCGTCACGCAACGACAACAGAATGTTCGCCGCCGCTAATGGAATCGCACCGCCAGAATAACCGGCACCGATCACAATACCGACTGTCGGTACGTCAACGTTGGCGCTTTCTGCGATAGCTTTAGAAATTGAATGCGCTTGGTTTTGGCTGTTAGCGATTTCACCAGCATCCGCCCCAGGAGTATCAATTAAATAGATAATTGGCATAGACAATTCGGCAAAATGACGAATTGCTTTACAGGCGGCGTAATGATGCTCAGGCATCCAAGCACCATTTGCGGTAGTGCGTTCTTGGGCGATAAAGCCAATACGACGAGTGCGTGAACCGAAGTTCAGCTCGACCTCAGCACTGTAAAAAGAGCCCAAGTGAGTTTCAGTAATCAAGCGACCTTTAAGATCGGCAATGATACGTTTTGCACCAGGACGACCTTTATCTTGGGTCGGCTGGATCACTTTAGCAACGTAACCGTCGACATCTAACGATGCCAAGTCTTTCAAGTTTGCCTGAATGGCATCCTCATTTAAAAGACCTTTAATTTCTTCCGATAAACTCTGTTTGCTGTGCTTAGGAAACAGAGAAAAATCCTTTGCCAAATGCTCGGCTTGTAAAAAAAGCGGATCGGGCGTTTGGGCTTGAGTCATGTGTGTGGGCTGATTATTGCTGGTCATCAAAAGATCCTCTGCTTAGCCTCTGAAAATTTTTAGCCAATAAATATAACTTTGTTATCCCGTCAAATGCCATTAAACTGCATAAGACGCTATGTTCCAAATATGAGACAGTGGGAAAAACATGCCAGATTTAAACGGTATGATGCTATTTGCAGCCGTAGTTAGAGCTAAGGGATTCTCCCAAGCTGCACGTGAAACCGGCCACCCAAAATCCACCATAAGTCGCAAAATCGCGCAGCTTGAAGAACAACTTGGCGTGCGATTACTACAGCGCGACACCCGTAACTTGAGCCTGACCCAAGTCGGGGCACTCTTTTACCAACACTGTGATTCCATTCGCAATGAGGTGGAAGCGGCCAAGGCTGTTATCGAGAATACTCACGATGATGTGTCAGGATCATTACGGATTGCGATCCCGGTGTCATTTAGCCAAGAATTAATCGCTAACCTCTGTAGCGGATTTATGCGTTTATATCCCAATGTTGAATTAGATGTCCAGTTTACCGACAACGATATTGGTTTGGTCGGCGAAGGATATGATATAGCCATCAAATATGGCCCACTTCAATCATCGGACTTAGTCGCACGATTACTGTTTGAACGCCAACCGATTTTAGTCGCGAGCCCAGGTTACTTAAAACTCAAAGGCACGCCAGCAACGCCAAAAGAACTCAGCCTGCACAGTGGTATTTTATTGGGGACTTCTCGCTCGGCGCCGATTTGGCCACTGGGTAAAGGTTCGCGTAAAACCATGGCGAACTTCCAGCGTAAAGTGCGGGTCAATAGCCCGATCATGGTGAAGCAATTAGCCATGGATGATTTTGGCATCGCCATGTTATCCAATTCGGCCTGTAAGACCGAACTTGCCAATGGACAACTAGTACCGATTTTACAGGAATGGCCGATTGAACCCTTTAAGGTTTACGGGGTTTATTCGAGTCGACGTCAACTGGCCACCAACATCAGCGTCTTCTTAGACTTCTTCGTAAAACGCTTCAGCAGCCAAGAAAGCCTGCAATCCCTCATGGGTTAGAGTTTCCCGTCGCATCAAGGAAACTTGTTTCAAAAAAGCCCAATAAAAAAGCCTAATAAAAAAGCCTAGATCTGAGTCTAAGCTTTTAGCATCACGATTCATGTCAGCCAAGTAGGCAGCTTCATACGCAATTCTCGCAAGGTTTAGATACGCGATGCTTACGCGACCTAAGGAATAACCTGTTCCAGTTTTAAAACTTCTTTAGTGATGGCTTGACGCAATGGCAAACCTACGGCGTCGGGAATATCCATATTCATTGCAAAAAACCACACATTATCATCGAGTTCTACCCAACCTACCCACCAGCCAATACTTGGATCAGCTCTGACCGCATAGCCGGTTTTTGCGCGAATAATATAGTCAGAATTCGCCTCTGTGAGCATAGCCTGCTTAACGATTCGTTGACTGCGCTCTGAGGCATGGATCTTGTTGTGATAAAGCCGACGCAGGAAATCAATTTGCTCAGTGGCCGAAATCCGAATACCGCCATCGAGCCAAAAGCTATCTAAGTTACCCGAGATATCCTCATTGCCATAATCGAAGGAGGCGATCATCTTCGACATCCGCGCCTCACCAATTTGGCGGGCAAACTCTTGATAGACGGGCACAACCGAATACTTCATCCCGGTAATCAAGTTGTGGTCACGATTCCAAGTGGCGATATCACGACTTTTACCATCCCATTTAAACACTTGGTGCTCATCCTTCACCACACCCAGCTCGAGCGCAATCAAGCTATTGGGGATTTTAAAGGTCGATGCCGGTAAAAAACCTTGATTGGCACGTTTGAGATTGTTGGTATATCCCTGTTGCTTGTTTTCGTTCCACAGCACCACTACGCCCGAGGCTTGTTGGGACTTAGTTTTTTGCGGTTTAGCTTGTTGTTGCTTAGCTTGTTGCGGTTCAACTTGGTGCTGAGTAAAAATGGCATCCCAACTGCGGGTTTCTTGCCACTCCTTCTTCGCCGCTGTTGAGGCAAATGTCGGGGCAGCAAAGATTGACGACGTTAACAGTGAGGACATCACCAACACAGTCGATATGGCGAACGAACGCATAAAGTCTCCTTGTAGAAAACAAAAAATCCAATGAACTAAAAAAGTGCTTAAGGCTATCACTTAGCGTGTTTGCATGCCCTAGCAAACTGCTGACCAATTGTGGCAAAAAAGAGGCAAGTAAGTTCTGCCATAGAAGGACTGATGCCAGCTCCGCCGCCTTTGAAATAGAAGATGTTGAGATAGAAGATATTGGCATAAAATGACGAAGATCACTGAGCATAACTTTATTACCCTCAGCTTGTAGTGCATACTTTTTGGCATAAGAGCCTTCCGCAGGACGAGATGAACATCATTTCCAATCAATAACGTCTAATCACTACAGGGAAATCAAAAATGTTGAAGCCAGTGTTAACGCTAATCCTCGCCAGCAGCTTGATCAATACGGCCAGTGCTGTGCAGCTATTTGGTGATGTTGAAGTTTCCCGCCTACCCACAGCCGAAAAAACCATGGGCGAAGTCGTGACTCGTTATCAAGCACTCGATGATGGCCTGGCCCAGCAGTTAATTTCCAAGAAAAACGAAGTCGATGCCACCCAATTAGCCGCGCGCCAAGGTCACAGATTATGGCAACAGGCGGTACGCGATGTGCAGTCAGGTCATGTTGACGACCGACCTTTATATTGGGCGCGCCTTGCCATGCTTAATAGTCTTAAGAGCACCAGCGCCAACTTTAAAATGGCCGATTGGCAAAATGACATATTAATGAGTGCAGTTGAAAAGGCCTCACGGGGATTTAGCGATATTCAATATGCTGATGATGTCCAAATCAAAATATTCCTCACGGGTTTCGATCCCTTCTTCCTCGATAAAGATATCACCCAGAGTAATCCTTCTGGCTTAGTCGCCCTCGCCTTGGATGGTTTCCGTTTTGAGGTTGATGGTAAAACGGCACAAATCGAGACCGCTATGGTGCCAGTGCGTTTTGAAGATTTTGACCAAGGACTTATCGAATCACTACTGAGCCCGATATACCGCGATCCTAAAACCCAATTTGTATTTACCGTCAGCATGGGCCGAACTGACTTTGATATTGAACGCTTCCCTGCCCGCAATCGCAGTGCAGCGGCGCCCGATAACCAAAATGTCCTCACTGGCGGCACTAAAACCGCACCGGTTGCCCCTAAGCTCAATGGCAAAGATTTTATCGGCCCGCAATTTGTCGAATTCTCGCTGCCGGTTGCCGCCATGCAAGTAAAAGATGGCCAATGGAAAGTCAACGATAACCACACTGTCACTACCCTTGCCCGCGGCGAGTTTAGTGCAACATCATTGAATGAGCTGCAAAACGAAACGTCAGTCGAAGGATCTGGCGGCGGTTATCTTTCTAATGAAATTTCCTATCGCGCCATAGTGTTGCAGCAAAAGTTCAATAGCCATGCGAAAGTCGGCCACATTCACACCCCAAGAGTCAAAGGCTATGACGCCGATACAGAGCAAGCCATAGTCGAACAAGTGCGCACTATGGTGATGCAAGCGGCGGCGAGTTTATAACCAAGCCACACTGGCTGAAACTGGCATTGTCAGATAGCGTTCGCTATGATGCGAACGCTTGGCCTGACTCTTATTTCAAGCGCTGATTTGGAAGGCTGAGTATAAGAGCGGATAACAAGAACAAGCGTTAGAACGCAGAAGCCAAGCGCCATACTTAGGATTGGCTTCATAACTGATACTTCTATGGCTAAATGAGTGTTAAGCACTCAATGTTTACCTTTAACCGACGAGATCCAACGCTAACCTATGTTGAAACCTGCAGACTTACTCAACGCTTTACGTCGTCGCAGCAGTGAAGCACTCGCCCCACTGACAAAATCGACATACGCAGCCTTAGGCCAAAGCCAAGATAAGTCGCAGCTGATAACGAGTCCACCAGTACAAGATACGGCTCAGGCACATATTTTCACCGGTTCATCACGTCCACTCTCGTCACTGCAAATACAAGTACTAGAGCGAATTGAAGCTTGTTATCAAGAAGCGGAGATATCGCTTAAGCGCGCTTTCCCACGCCCAGTCACTCAATTTAGTCTCAGGGGAAAGAGCGCGGGTACGGCTCATCTGCAGCAGAATCGTTTGCGATTCAATGCCGTGTTGCTACGCGAAAACAGCGAAGCTTTTCTAACTGAAGTTGTACCGCACGAAATTTGTCATTTATTGTGTTTTCAGCTTTTTGGCAAAACCAAGCCCCACGGTAAAGAATGGCAATCTTTAATGTTAACGGTATTTAAGGTCAATCCGAGTACCACCCACAGCTTCAATACCACTTCTGTTGCTGGTAAAGACGTGGAGTATCGCTGCGCCTGTGGACCGATTCGGTTGAGTATTCGCCGCCATAACAAGGTGCTACGCGGTGAAAGCCGTTACATCTGTAAACGCTGCAAGACCCATTTAACGGCGATCTAAGCACTCTTCGCGCACAATCCTCACACCCACTCCACAATTCGAATTTCAGCATTTGGGGATTGCGTGAGTAAAAAGTACGACGCAATTTGCATAAGCAGCGGCATTTCCCTTACCATCACGCCATAAAAGACGAGCCAAAGGCTCGCGTAGTGTTTGTTATTGTGGGATAAATTTTGAATAAAACTTCTTTAACCGTTAATTCGCGGCGACTTTTGTTGTGCCTAATCACTTGGGCCGCGACCTCATCTGTGCCCGCTAGCGCCTCAGTGTCACACCCCAGCAGTTTCAGCCAAGCGAAAACTAAGTCGCAGGCGCTCTACGCCGGAAGTCGCCAAGGCACTCTACCCGCCACCAGTTTTTACTGTGGCTGCGATATTCAGATCAAAGGCAAATCGTGGAAACCCGATCTCGCCAGCTGCGGTTATCAAGTCCGTAAACAGGAAACCCGCGCCAATCGTATCGAGTGGGAACACATAGTGCCCGCCTGGGAATTTGGCCATCAGCTCCAATGCTGGCAAAAGGGCGGGCGTAAAAACTGCGCCGATAACAGTAACGAATTTAATAAGATGGAAGCGGACATGCACAACTTAGTGCCCGCCATCGGTGAAGTGAACGGCGATCGCAGTAACTTCCGCTTTAGCCAATGGAACGGTAAAGCCGACCAATATGGCCAATGCGCTATGGTGGTCGATTTTAAGAATCGTCAGGCGCAGCCGCCCGTCAATGCCCGCGGTAAGATAGCCAGAACCTACCTTTATATGCAGCAGACCTATGGGCTTAAAATCGCGTCGAGCCAATTAAAATTGTTTAAGGCATGGGATAAAACCTATCCAGTTGATACTATTGAGTGCAAACGCGATAACGCTATAGCGCAAACTCAAGGCAACCATAACCCCTTTGTGCAGAATGCCTGTAATGCGCCACCACTGCGTCAACAATTAGCCGAGTAAGGTCGACAATGAGAGTCCCAAGAATTTATCAACCTCAGCCATTAGCCATCAATCAACAGCTGAACTTAGACGAAGATGGCGCGGCCCATATCGGCAAAGTGCTGCGCATGGGTAACGGCGAACATATCAGCCTATTCAATGGCGATGGCCATGATTATCTTGCTGAAATTGTCGATGCAGGTAAAAAGCATGTCACAGTAAAACTGCTTTCCTGTGAGGCCAATTTATCTGAGTCGCCACTCAACTTGCACTTAGGCCAAGTAATTTCCCGTGGTGATAGAATGGAATTCACCATTCAAAAATCGGTCGAGCTGGGTGTGAATACCATTACGCCGCTGTTTTCCGATCGCTGCGGCGTAAAACTCAATGGCGAGCGCCTAGAGAAAAAAATTCAGCAATGGCAGAAAATCGTTGTGAGCGCCTGTGAACAATCGGGGCGCAGCCAAGTGCCCGTGGTTCGCCCAGCGATGGACTTACACGATTGGTGCAGTGAGCCAACCTCGGCACTGAAACTCAATTTACATCCACGTGCAGCACACGGTATCAATGGCTTAGATTTAGCGCACACACGCGTGCGCCTGTTAATTGGCCCAGAAGGTGGTTTGTCGGCGGAAGAAATCGCCATGACAGAAACCTATCAATTTACCGATGTGTTGCTTGGCCCCAGAGTGCTTCGCACTGAAACCGCCTCGCTCACGGCCATTACAGCGCTGCAACTCAGATTTGGTGATTTAGGCTAAACCGCAGCCGCAAGCTGCGCTGGCATGACAGACCCCATTATCCAATAAATGCTTTTTTGCCTGCAAACGGCGACAAATAAGGAACAGATTAATGATAAAACTCGGCATAGTGATGGACCCCATCAGTGAGATCAACATTAAGAAAGACTCCAGTTTTGCCATGTTAATGGCCGCGCAGGACAGAGGTTATCAGCTGTTTTATATGGAAATGGCCGATCTTGCCATGGTCAACGGCGTGGCGATGGCCAATATGCGTCCGTTAACTGTTATCAATGATGCGAGTAAATGGTATGAGCTAGGCGAATCTCAAGACACGCCAATGAGCGAACTCGACGTGATCTTAATGCGTAAAGACCCGCCATTTGATACTGAGTTCATCTACGCCACTTACATGCTTGAGCGCGCCGAAGAACAAGGTGTATTAATCGTCAACAAGCCGCAAAGCCTACGCGATGCTAACGAAAAGCTGTTCACCGCATGGTTTAGCGAATTCACCCCAGAAACTATCGTGACCCGCGATGCCAAACGTATCCGCGCCTTCCACCAAGCGAAGGGCGATATCATTCTTAAACCTTTAGATGGCATGGGCGGCACCTCGATTTTCCGCGTGAAGCAGGACGACCCAAACCTTGGGGTGATCATCGAGACCTTGACCAGTTATGGCCAACAATATGCGATGGCGCAAGCCTTTATCCCTGAAATTACCAAAGGCGATAAACGCATTTTAGTGGTCGATGGCGAGCCTGTACCTTACGCATTGGCACGTATCCCAATGAAAGGCGAAACCCGTGGCAACTTAGCCGCTGGCGGTAGCGGTGTGGCGCAGCCTTTATCCGACAGCGATTGGACAATTGCCCGCGCCATTGGCCCTGAGCTTAAAAAACGTGGACTGATTTTTGTCGGGTTAGACGTGATTGGTGACAAGCTGACTGAGATCAATGTGACGAGCCCAACCTGTATCCGTGAAATCCAAGCGGCATTTGATGTCGACATCACGGGCATGTTAATGGATGCTATCGAAGCACGCATTAACGCCAAAGCATAAGAATTTACCAACGAGTTTGTTGATTGTAAGGCGCGAGCAAATCGCGAGCGCCGAACCACTTCTAGGGATGTGATATGAGTTTCACCAAAGCGCCACTCTTGTTACTCGGCATCAGTTTGCTGTTATCTACGCCAGTTTGGGCTGATGAAACGGGTCCAACGAAAGCGCCATCGCGACCGAAAAATATCGTCATCATGATAGGTGATGGTATGGGGCCGTCTTACACTAGCGCCTACCGCTACTACAAAGATAATCCTGACACTGAAGAAGTCGAGCAAACCGTATTCGACCGTTTACTGGTGGGCATGGCAAGCACCTACCCCGCGAGCGTCAGTGGTTATGTGACTGATTCAGCCGCGGCCGCGACAGCGCTAGCCACAGGGGTTAAATCTTATAATGGGGCGATTTCGGTCGATACCCAAAAACAACCGCTGCCGACCATACTCGAAAAAGCCAAATCCCTTGGCCTCAGCACAGGTGTCGCGGTAACATCACAAATCAACCACGCTACGCCAGCGGCCTTTTTGGCCCACAACGAAAGCCGTAAAAATTACGACGCTCTGGCACTCAGCTATTTAGAAACCAACGCCGATGTATTTTTAGGCGGTGGTCAAAAGTATTTTCCTCCTGCGCTGTTAGAGCAGTTTAAAGCCAAGGGCTATCAACACATCAGCCGTTTTGAGGATCTCGCCAGCATCACCCAACCAAAAGTGTTGGGCCTGTTTGCTGAAGTACAATTGCCTTGGGCGATTGATGAGAAAGATGCAAGAAAACTCAGCACCTTAACCCAAAAGGCACTCAGCTTACTGTCGCAAAATGACCAAGGTTTTGTGCTGTTAGTCGAAGGGAGTCTCATCGACTGGGCGGGCCACAATAACGATATCGCCACTGCCATGGGTGAGATGGATGAATTCTCCAATGCCATTGAAGTGGTTGAGCAATTTGTGCGTGAACATCCAGATACCCTGATGGTGATCACCGCCGACCACAATACCGGTGGTCTATCGATTGGCGTCGATGGCAACTACAGCTGGAACCCTGAAATCCTGCGTAATATCTCGGCCAGCACAGACACTTTGGCCTTAGCCGCCATCACTGGTGAACAATGGCAAGCCGATCTCGCCCGTGGTTTAGGCTTTGAGCTTAGCGAAGAAGAAGTCGCAAAATTAAACGTCGCCAGAATGCAGGGATTAGAAACCATGGCGGTGGCGATTCGCCATCTTATTGATAAACGTACTGATACAGGTTGGACAACCGACGGCCACACAGGCACAGACGTACAAGTATTTGCCGCAGGTCCGGCATCTGAGCTGTTTAACGGCCATCAGGACAATACCGATATCGCCAATAAGATTTTTAGCTTATTACCTAAACCGAAGAAACCTAAAAACTAAGCGTTAATCGATACCGTTCACTAAAGGCAACCGCATAATGCAGTTGCCTTTTTTATTGGGTCTTTTTATTAGGGATTTTATTAGGTCTTAGCGCAGGGATTCGATGCAAACTGGCTCAGGCGTGAATAACGGGTATAATGCCCACACTTAAGTTTATAGGTGCCTGTAACTGTGTTAACCAATCCATCGCAAGTCATTATTCGTAATCAAGACAGCCTAAGCCAACATAAGGTGCTAGTGCTCAATCATGAAGCCGATCTACTGCCAGAAGCCCTGCTCGATGTCGCGGCGTCGGTCGATGCACTCGCCTTGGATTACCACCATTACTTACACTTAGCGCCGCACGCCAACACAAAGCTGCGTTGCTATTTCGGCCATGACCTGCCGCACCAAGACCCGCTTGAACGAGAAAAGTACGATACGGTTATTGTTTATTTCCCCAAAGCCAAACCCTTAGCACCTTATCTGTTTAACCTCGCCGCCAATCATCTTGTGCCTAACGGCCAACTGTTAGTCGTTGGAGAAAACAAAGGCGGGATTAAGTCTTTAGTGAAGCTTTTACCTGAGTATTTTGCGACTGGGATGAAGCTCGATAACGCTCGCCACTGCCTGTTATTTGGCAGCAGCTTAGAAGGCAGCGCACCAGCGATGAAGCTCAGCGACTGGGTCAGTCAGTATCAACTGACTACACCACAGGGCGAAATCAGTATCTGCAATTTAGTTGGGGTGTTTAGCGAAAAACGCTTAGATCTGGGCACTGAATTGTTACTGTCACACCTGCCGACACTCTCGGGCAGAGTGCTCGATTTTGGTTGCGGCGCCGGCGTGATTGCCGCTGCCCTGCTCAAGGCGCAGCCGAGCTTATCCTTAGAGTGTGTCGATATTAATGCGATGGCCTTGGCTTCCTGCGAACTCACCTTAGCCGCCAATGGCATGACGGCCAAAGTCTATCCTTCAGATGGACTCGCGCAAACCACAGGGAAATTTAACGGCATTATCTCTAATCCGCCGTTCCACGATGGCCTTGCAAGCACCACCAGCATAGCGCAGAACTTTGTCACTGATAGTGCCAAGCAATTACAACATAACGGCATTTGGCAAATCGTCGCCAACCGCCACTTGCCCTATTCCGATATCATTGCCGCCGAATTTGGCCAATTAAAAGTGGTTGCCGATAACAACAAGTACAAGCTGTATTACTTCCAGCACAAGTAAAACCGCTATCGAGAACGCGCTTAGGCTTTGGTTTTAGGCGCGTTATTGACTACGCCTCATACTCACTCGTATCACTATCCCTGTTTTTTCAGATAAAGCTTATCTTTCCTCGTGTTACAAAACTCAATATTGTGATCTGCCGCATGTCAGCAATTCCGGTAAACACGCTTTCATTTACATCAAACTGCCGTTCCTAGCATAGGGATTTGATTTAAAACATCAAAATAATGGCCAAATCGAAAGTTAGCATTAAGTTGCGGCTTACACTGCTATTAGTACAATTAAACCAGAGATAACACTGCTTATCCCATTCAATTTCTTATAAAAAACTATTTAAAAACTACCCTATAGACCATTAACAACAAAATGCCAACATTTGCTGTTTTTGCAGCCAAAAAGGCTTCTTTACCCTAAGTTTCTACTGTTATACTCAAATCAGCTTCTTAAACAATAATAAAACGCAATTACTAGGAATGCCCCTATGCTGGACCCTGAACTCATTGAGCTAAACAGCGATAAGACCAAAGCTGAATTGCGCCTGATCCCTAATGTCCATGGCCCAGTCACCCATGAAGATATAATGCGCCTGTTGTCTTTACCTGAATTCGCCTCCCTGTTTCCGCTAGAGCCTGCCATTACTAAAACCGTCGCTAAAATCAACTCTCTGTGCAGTCAAGACGACGGGAAATTTGAGCTCTACGCCACTTTGGCTGAACGCCGCGATGGCACCATAGCAATCGAAATTAGCCCAGATAAAATGCAAGCCAGCCTAAAACTGACCGCAGCATGGGGCGGTAAACAGATAGATTTGCCAGAGATCCTTACCCATCTCAAAAAGAACAACGTCTGCATGGGGTTGAGCAAACTCAAAATTCAAGCCCTACTGAAACAACTCGGTACGCTCAAGGCCGGCGAAGTTTGCCAAAGTGACATCGCCCAAGGTAAAGCGCCAGTCAATGGACTCAATGCGGTATTAGAACGCAAAGTGTTCCTCGCGCGCGAACGCTTACTCCAGCCACAAGAGCGGGAAGATGGCAGTGTCGATATGCGCAATCTCGGCTCGCTTATCGTCGTCAAAGCCAATGATCTCTTGATGGTTAAGCACCCCGCCACCGAAGGCACGCCGGGTTACAACATCAAGGGCGAAGTGCTTAAACAAAAACCGGGTAAAGATGCCGTGCTTCAAGCCGGTACAGGCACAGATTTTCATCCCAAAGATCCCAATAAACTCATCGCCACAGTACCAGGGCAACCCGTCGAAACCCGTACTGGTATGAATGTCGATGATATTTTACAGCTTAAAGATGTCGACATCGGCACAGGTCATATCAGCTTTAAGGGCAGTATTTTAATCACAGGCGATGTCCACGAGGGCATGGTCGTTAAAAGCTCGGGCGATATTACCGTGATGGGCTTTGTGGACTCCGCTACCCTAGAGGCTGAAGGTGATGTCACAGTCAGTAAAGGCATCATTGGCAGACAAATCAAAGCCAATGAATACTCTACCAATATCCATTCTCAAGGCCAAATCAGCGCCCAGTTTGTGCAATATTCCAATTTGGTAGCCAAGGGCAATATCTTAGTCACTAAACAGTTGCTACACAGCCATACCAAAACCGCCGGCAGTTTAACGGTCAGCGATCCGAGTGGTCGTCGTGGCGATCTGGTAGGCGGTGTCGCGCGTGCTGAGAAAGGCATCACGGCGGTTGTCATAGGGGCAACGGCGGGAACCAAAACCGACGTTTATTGCGCGATGGAACATGCCGAACTCAAACAAGATCTCAAGCTGCTCGATGAAAGCGTTAAAGCTATGGTCGTCGCCAGTTTAGATATCGAGGCTCGCCTCAATAAGCTACCGCCTAAATCAGAATGGCAAGGCGACGCGGCGATGATCGAGCAAATCAAGATGATGCTCGATGAGAAGAATCGCATTATGGATGAACGCACCCGCGAAGAACTCGAGTTCGATACCTTCAAACAAGAGGTCGAAGGCTATTACGAGAAATACCGTATCGAAGTGCTTAAACACGTATTCCTTAACGTTGAGTTACATATAGGTCCAGCGAATCATCGCACCGCCCGTGAACACGGCACTTGCTGCATTGCCAATGTCAGTCAAGAGATTAACTTTGACTATAACGCCAAAGCCAAAGCCGCACCGACCGCATAATCTTGGCTAGGAGTGATGACTCAGTCGTCACGCCTTCCTCATTCAGCCAGACTCAGTGAACTTGTTCTGGCCTCTATCAATCTTCCCTCAGCGTGGCATACTGCTGTCAGATAAACTCACGCAGCAGCATGCCAAGTATCTTCTTGTATAATCCTAATCCTTGTCTACTGCCGCCGATTGTTCTCAGAGACTGTCTCAGAGCCCATTTTAAACTTCCTAAGGATCTGAAATGACTAGCGTTAAGATGTCGAGTATTGAATGGCCAGCCATTGTAAAACTGACTCAAAGTGACGAATTACTTTACCTAGAACACCAAAGGGATTGGCTCGAACTCGCCTGTCTCTATCAGCATCATTTTATCGATACCGATCAATTACTCGACTCAAAAGGCCAGCGTTATCTAATCAGTGCCTGTCCGCAGAAAATCCATGAAGACCCCGTCGGCGAACTGCCGCAATTACTGCGCCAAAAACAAGATTTGCCGCTCAATGAATTTATCAAGTGGGTTCAAAACCATGCCCAAGCACTGGGGCAATGCTGCGTCGCTAAGCTGGCTTTCACAACGATTTCCCAAGGGATTGAAATTGTACGCACCCTCGATGAATAAACGGCAAGCAGCTGAGATACTATCTACCAACAACTCAGTTGCTCAATAAAAAACACTATGACCTTAAAAGCTAATATCCTCATAGTGAATTCACAGGCATAATTTGCCGCTGTGTAGCAGCGCCGAGTCAACTGGCAAAGCGCAGCTAAAATACACTTCAAAATGACCATTTTCAGCGTCGACTCAAGGGATGACGTTTAAGTTGGCACTAAATATACAAACAGATGGAACCGAAATTGGAACTACTTAAGATTGACTGCTTAGGCAAACAACTGCGCTTAGAAGGCTCACTCGCGGGCTGGCAACAACTCTTCTGGGACAACACCTTAGTCTCACAAAAAGAAGCTTCCGTCGACAATGGCGGCCTCAAGGTTCATGTCTTTGAGCTCACCCACCACAGCAGTCCATTGGCGACAGAAAGTGGCGAGCAAGCCATCGCCATGACAGAAAATAAAATTCAAGTTCGCCTCGAAACCGATCTCGTTTGGCAGCCTTTCCGCCTCGATTACTGCTTGCTGCAGGATGACAAAATTATCGACCAAGGCCGACGCACCGAAAAAGATATCGAACGCCAAACTCCAGAAACGCCCATCGTTAAGCAGCAAAAACTGAGCATGGTTGGACTCGCCTCCCTTGGTTTTAAACTGTTAAAAAGCGCCAAAGTCATAAAAGTGGTATTAGCGGGCGCCAGCGTTGCAGCTTATTCTTGGCTATTCTCCTTCCAATTCGCCCTCGCGCTCATCGCCTGCTTGGTATTCCACGAATACGGCCATATCCGCGCGATGAAATATTTTGGGATGAAAACCAAAGGAATTTACCTTATTCCCTTTATGGGTGGGCTCGCGCTCTCCGATGAAAAAATTAATACGCGTTGGCAAGATGTGGTGATTTCCATCATGGGGCCAACCTTTGGACTCCTGATGTCCATCGCGTCATTGATTGCTTACCACGTAACGGGCAATGTGTTTTTTGCTGGCCTAGCCGCCTTTAATGCGCTGCTTAACCTATTTAATTTATTGCCAATTTTACCACTCGATGGCGGCCATATTTTAAAGAGCATCAGCTTTTCGATGAACAGCATCATGGGCTTGGTCGCCTGCGCCGCCGGTGCCGCTTTCGGTGTGTATATCAGCTACACCTTAGGCTTAGCCTTATTGGGATTCTTGCTGTTGATCGGTAGCTTAGAAATCATTTTCGAGTGGCGCACACGCCATCAAAGCCACCTGTTGCCATTAGACAGATACGGACAAATCTTCTCGGTGATTTGGTACTTGCTCACGGTTGGCGCTTTAGTCGGCATCATCTGGCACTTAGCCGGAACCGGCGATGATATGCTCAGTTTGCCGCTGCAAATATTACGCAGCTAATTCTGCTTAACGGCTAAACGGCTAAACGCAGCGCAAAGGCACTAGCAACTCAGAGGCTTGCGCTTGCCTGAGTTATAGAAAAACAAAAACCGCTATTAATAGCGGTTTTTGTTTTTCTATAGTGCTGTGATGCTTTACAACAATGCGTTATTCCTTTGCCAAAGGCGGGGCGATATCACTGCCACCAAGGGCTTGATAAAGCGTCGCTTGGGCGGTGAGTTGGTTGTAACGATTCTCGAGCAAAGCCGCCTCGGCGCTGCGACGATTCTCTTGGGCATCAATCCAATTCTGAATACCGATAGCGCCATTGCGGTACTGACTCTCATAAATGGCTTCAACGGCTGCCGCGGCGCTAAATTGTTGCGCCAACTTATCCCCTTGATAGCGATATTGCTGCTTAGCCGAAATCGCGTTATCGACATCTTCAAAGGCGGAATAGAGCGTCTTGCGATAATTCACCACAGCGGTTTGATAATCAATATCGGCAATGTCGTTATTGATTTGCATTTGATTCCACTGCAAAAAGGGCAAGACAAGCCCTGCGCCTAAACTGCCAACAGGATTGCGTAACAGCTCTTTTAACTCTGAGGTCGACTCTCCAATACCACCCGTTAAACTCAGGCTTGGGAAATAACTCGCATAGGTAGCGTCTTTACTCGCCAAGGCGGAGCGCAGTTGATACAAGGAAGCCTTCACATCTGGGCGTCTGACTAACAAATCTGCTGGTACACCCACGCTAACGTCCGGCACTGCCACGTCAGGGAGTTGCTTAATCTCAACCCAAGTCTCCCCTGAGGCTAAACTCTGCGCTGGATCAGCAGCTGGTGCCTGATTGAGTAATATCGCGAGGGCATTTTTAGCCACAGTTAATTGCTGGATAAGCTGACTATGGGCCGCCTCTTGTCCAGCCATGCTGCGCTGCGCTTCGAGCACATTCACTTGCGTCACGGCGCCAGAATCATACTGCCTTTGGGTTAAAGCCAGCGTTTGCTTGCTGTACGCTATGCTCTTTTGGCTCAAATCAACCCGTTGATTTAAATAACCTATCTGCCAATACAAGGATGCAGTGGTCGCCACTAGGCTTTGGGTGGTGCTTTCCCTATCTTCGGCGCTCGCCAGCGCCGCCCATTGGGCTTGGTCGATATTGGCCGACACTTTGCCCCACAAATCCACCTCATAACTGACAGACAAGTTAGCTTGGTAACTCTTAGTCGCGTCACCACCATCAAGTGGCTGATTACGGGAAGCGCCAAGATTGGCCGATAGTTGCGGGTACAGATCGTCCCGCGTTAGCCCTGCCTGCAAGCGCGCTTTACGCAGGGTTAAGGTCGCCAGCGTTAAGTCATTGTTGGTACTCAATACTTGGCTAACCAGCTTATCGAGCTCGGGCTGATGAAACTGCTGCCACCAAGGATCGACCTTTACTTGCTCGTTCACTGTGGTGTTTTGCCACTGTTCAGGAATCGCCAATGCGGGCGGTTCAAAGTCTGAACGCATCAAACTGCCACAGCCACTCAGCAAGGCGATTCCTAAAGCCATGCCCACAGCAATCGCGCAGCTACGAGGCGAAAAGGGTCGATGAAATATTTTTGTATTCATGGTGTTATTACTCTCTGGCTAATGCGTCAACGGGATCTAACTGCGCCGCATTGCGGGCGGGTAAGAAACCAAATAGCACACCAATTAAGGTCGAACAGGCAAAGGCGGCAACGATGGAGGTGGTGGAGTAAATCATTTGGAAACTGCCTCCCGTTTGCGCAAACACCACGCCAATTAAGTAGGACAAAGCAATGCCTAAGGTTCCGCCACACAAACACACTAAGATGGCTTCGATAAGGAACTGGCGCAAAATATCACTCTGACGCGCGCCCACTGCCATACGTACCCCGATTTCACGGGTCCGTTCAGTCACAGACACTAACATAATGTTCATCACCCCAATTCCGCCAACGACAAGGGAAATTACCGCGATCGCCGAGATCAGTAAGGTCATGGTTGCTGTGGTTTTTTCGATGTTCTGCCTAATGGTATCGGTATTGATGGTAAAGAAATCTTGAGTGCCGTGGCGCATTTTAAGCAGCGCGATAATGCCCTGCTCCGCCGCATTACTCGGCACAGTTTCATCGAGTCGCACTGTGATGCCATCCAAATAGTTTTTACCTATCATACGGCCAGAAACTGTGGTGTAAGGCACCCACACATTGAGCGCATCGCTGTTACCAAAGGCGCTTTCTTTTGGCTGCGTCACACCTATGATGCGCACGGGTAAATCCCCGAGGAAAATCACTTGGCCGATGGCCGAGTTATTATCGCCAGTACTGCTAGGAAAGAGCTCCTTACGGGTGTTGTCATCAATCACCGCATCTTGGGCGAGTGTTGCAACGCTGGCATCATCCCAAAATTGCCCCTGCGCTAACTCGTAACCTCTCACGCGAAAGAACTCAGGCCCCACCCCATTCACCGAGGCCGATACCGCTTTATTGCCAAAACGCACCGTCGCGCTAGAGCCAATACTAGGGGTCACGCTATCGACATAGGGCAGATTTTTAAGGGCATTGGCATCGGTCGCCGTTAAAGTACGCACCCGCGCCGAGCGTCGATCGCCAAAACCTGAACCTGGGCGAATATCAATTGTATTGGTTCCCATCGAACTGATACTTTTGAGAATGGCCTGCTGTGAGCCTTCACCTAAGGCCACCACAGAAACCACAGAGGCGATACCGATAATAATCCCGAGCATAGTCAAGAAAGTACGTAACCTGTGGGTCGACATCGCCACCAGCGCCATTTTAAGCGCCTCGACATATCTGTCCCACGAAGCCACCCGCGCACGCGAGCTGTCTTTTGCTGCCACTGTTTTGGCGACCACAGTGCCGTTAGGCTTTTGTGACGCCGTATTTTGTGAGGTCGTGTTTTGTGATGTCGAGCTTTGCGGCTTAGCCGTCTGTTTATCCTGACTGCGCTCATCGCTGATGATCACGCCGTCTTTGATTTCGATAATGCGGTCGGCATATTGGGCCACGTGCATATCGTGGGTCACGATAATGATGGTGTGACCGTCACTGTGCAGCTCCTGCAACAGCTGCATCATTTCTTCACCACTGTGACTATCCAGCGCACCAGTCGGCTCATCGGCAAGGATCACATCGCCGCCATTCATCAAGGCGCGCGCCACACTGACCCGCTGCTGTTGACCACCACTGAGCTGATTGGGTTTATGGTCAAGCCTGTCGCCAAGGCCTAAACGCGTCAACAAATGCTCGGCTCTGTCTTTACGCACCGTGCGTTCTTTACCCGCATACACAGCAGGCACCTCGACGTTACCTATGGCGGTTAAATCGCCCAGCAAATGATAACGCTGAAAGATAAAACCAAAGTGCTCGCGGCGCAGCTGCGCTAGCTCATCCACGTCCATCGTTGAGGTATCTAGGCCATTGATAAAATACGCGCCCTTTGACGGCTTATCTAAACAACCAAGAATGTTCATTAGGGTCGATTTACCCGAGCCAGAGGCGCCCACTATCGCCACCATCTCGCCACGGCCAATCGACAGGTTCACATCTTTTAGCACAGTAAGTTGTTGCTCACCCGCCTGAAAAGTGCGATAACAACCTGAAATTTCAAGTAATGCCGTTGTCACTGTTAAAACCTCACGCTAGGTTGACGACGGAATTTGCTGCTGCCATCATCGGCGGACGGCATGCCAAGCACAACCTGATCGCCCTCCTTCAAACCCGCGATGATTTCGGCATTGATTTTGTTGTTGATACCAACCGTGACATCCACATATTGCACTTGGTTATCGACTAATACAGGCACTTGATATTGTGGGCCACTGCGGACTTTACGCTCGCCAGACTTAGCCTCTGGCGCCGCTGATTTCTCCCTCGGCTTTATACGTAATATCTGCGCAGGCACTAATAGCGCATCATCGGCCTTAGCTAACACTATGGACACCTGCGCCGTCATCCCGATACGCAAGGTGCGGTCTGGGTTTTCAACATCGAATAACCCATGGTAATAAATGGCGTCTGAGTCGCTAGAGCTCATATTGCTATCGTCGCCATCCATCGAAATCGGCCCCGGTTCAATCGCCCTCAAGATGCCACGGTAGGGATGATTCGGTTTGCCAAGAACCGTGAAATATACGGCTTGACCCGGATGGACATTGACGACATCGGCTTCGGAAATCTGTGCTTTAACTGTCATGGTATCCAGCTGCGCCATTTCCACGATTGTCGGCGTCGTTTGATTGGCGTTAACGGTTTGCCCCACTTCCACCGCCGAATACACCACAGTGCCATCCATAGGCGCGGTGATTTTGGTATAACCTAAATCGATTCGGGCACTGTCGACGTTAATCTCAGCCTGTTGTTTTTGCGCTTCTAATTGCTCAAGCTCGGCTTGATAAACCGTTAGATTAGCATCGGCCAATTCATAATCGGCGCGGGAACTGGCCTTGTCGGCAAGCATTTGCTGCTGGCGGCTAAACTCCAACTTGGCTTGGCGGATCTGCGCCTGTTTGGCGCGGAACTGGGCATTGATACTCTTGAGTGATGCGAGGGCATCCTTCAAATTATTCTGTTGCGCTAGGCTGTCAATTTGAGCAATCAAATCGCCTTTCTTTACTTCATCCCCCAGTGCCAGCGGCAAACTTAAGATTTGCCCCGATACCTGCGCACCCACACTCACCAGTTTAGAGGCCTGCAACATGCCATTGGCCAGCACTGAGTTTTCGATATCGCCACGGCGCACCACTTCTGTCACATAGGCAGGTGCCGTTTCAGGCTTATGCCACATAAAATAAGCACCGCCACCCAGGAGGATTAAGCCGCTTAACGCGAGCAGCAATTTACGCTTTGAGGATTTTTTCATCGGTATTGTCGTGTCCATCAATGCTAAAGACAGCAAGCATTCATCTTGCTAAGGAACTGAAATTGTTCCAACAGTATATAGAGTTAGCCAAAGACAGTAGACGAAGGAAGTGTCGTTAACAGGTAAAGATTTGCAAATATCTGTGTAGAAATTTACATGCCAAGTACGGCTGAGTGGGGCTTAGGCTGCAATGCCGATTTAGTGCGATACCAAATCGTTAGGTGGTCAATTGTCGGGGTCTATATTTTACAGTCGTATAATTTAAGCAATACTCGTTATTCTTCGCTTAATTATTTTTCAATAAAAATCAACGTCGTGTTTGCAAACGAAAGAAACCATTAGATTCCCCACCAACCCATTGCGAAAACAATAACACCAAGTCACAGGCCATCCCCAGTGAATGACCAATGATTAACCGAATGAATCACTCCATTCGGCTAATTCATGCTGGCGAGGATAACCTGCGTGGCATCAAAACAGGCGAAACATGGTTCGCCGACAGCCAACGCCTGCATTTGGGTGAGTGGCATCACTGAATAGATGATGTCTTTACCATCAATATCTATGGCTAATTCGGCCTTGTCGCCAAGTTCAGTCACGCTCAGCAAACGGCCGCTGAGGCAATTTTGCCCATCCACTTCGCAGGCATGAGTCGTCGCCAGTACCGCGGGGGCTTTAAACAGTAACAATACGGATTTATCTAAGGCTAACTGTAAGCGCTCGCGGCTCGAATGGGTCACTGAAATCTGAATCTGTTGTCCGCCCGCTAAGGTCACGCTGATGTTGTCATTTAATCCATATGAATCAATGCCATTGATACGACCCGTTAACTGATTGCGGGCACTAGTATTGAGGGAGAAATGCGCCATCACATCTAATAAACTGTGCATGTCGACGGACTCATCGAGCAAGGCGGCCAAGGCCATTTCTTGTACTTGGGAGGTGATGGAATACACCTTGAGCAACCGCTCGCCAAATTCGGTGAGTTTAGCGCCACCACCGCCTTTGCCGCCCTTTTCGCTACACACTACGGGTTCGGGCATGGCGGTGTTCATCTCATTGATCGCGTCCCACGCCGCTTTATAACTGATCCCCGCAAGCTTGGCGCCTTGGCTTATCGAGCCTGTGCTGGCGACCTGCTCGAGCAGGCTTATCCGCCTAGGATTAGCGAAGGGCTTATCCCCAAGGGAAAGCGTAAGTAATGCATGTAAATCCATCGTTTATCCCGCACCCAAGTCTGACTTGAGCCCTATTGTCCTTCATCACCTTGAGGATACCAATAAGATTGCCGAGATATTTCAGCGGATCAATACCAATCACATTAAATATCTAATCAGTTCAGAGCCTCACAGGTATTTCAATCCGAGGCGCATTGACGCAGAAATGGTTATTCCCTTTTAAGTCAATGCAACACGGGAGTGGGATGCCTGTGAGGCTCCCGAAGGGCGGCTGATGTTAACGACATGGCAACGCGCTTTATACTGCGTTCAAGGCTTTCGACAGAGCACCACTATGCTTTCAAGCCTTCGCCTTGCCTAAAGCGCGTTGAATTCCCGCTGAATGAACAGATATTTAATACGATTGGTATAATGCCATTAATCCGCAAGAAACCGCACACAGATCACTAATTGATTGCTTAGGGCTTGAATAATCGATATATAGATTGGTATATAACGATCACTTTTTATCACGGAGGAACAGAATGAAATTCATTCACCTTAAGCAATTACTGCGTTTTACCACGGCTGCATTATTTACAATGGCACTGACATCTAGCCCAAGTTTTGCGGCAGACAATGAGCAAGTGACTGTTTTTGCTGCGGCATCACTCACCAATGCACTTAACGAAATCGGCCAGCAATATGAAAAGGAACACAATACTAAGGTGGTTTTCTCCTTCGCCTCTTCTTCAACACTGGCAAAACAAGTGGCCAATGGTGCGCCCGCCGATCTGTTTGTCTCGGCCAATCAAAAGTGGATGGATTATCTGGTCGATGCCAAAGCGGTCGATGTTAACAGCCGTAAAACCTTGCTAAAAAACACCTTAGTCTTGATTGCCGAAAAAAATAGCCCCATCACAGAGGTGGTGCTCAATGGCGATTGGGATATCAAAACCGCATTAAAAGGCAGCCGTATGGCAGTTGGCGATCCTGATCATGTGCCCGCAGGACAATATGCCAAGCAAGCCCTAGAAAATCTCAAGCTGTGGCAAGCTGCTGAGCCATTACTCGCCCGCGCTAACAATGTCCGCGCCGCACTCGCCTTAGTTGAACAAGGTGAAGCGCCGCTAGGCATAGTGTATTCAACCGATGCGAAAGTCGCCCAGAAGATCAAAATCGTGGCCACCTTCCCAGAGACGAGCTACAGCCCAATTGAATACCCTATCGCCTTAGTCAAACAAGAATCGACGGCAAGCGCCAAAGCGTTCAATGAGTATCTGCAAGGTCCAAGCGCAAAAAATGTGTTTGAAAAATATGGCTTTGGAGTGAATTAGGGTGCTGAGTGGTTCTCTACTAAGCGGCTCTCTTTTAAGCGACTATGAAATTGCCGCACTGCTGCTCAGCTTAAAGGTGTCATCCGTTGCCGTTATCGCCAGTTTACCCTTGGGCATTTTATGCGCTTGGGTGCTGGCCAGAGTCGAGTTTCCTGGCAAGGCTATATTCGACAGTGTGCTCCATCTACCACTGGTGTTACCGCCCGTGGTAGTGGGTTACCTCCTGCTGATCAGCATGGGCCGCCAAGGCTTTATCGGCCAGTGGTTATATAATTGGTTTGGCATCAGTTTTAGCTTTAGTTGGCGCGGTGCGGCCCTCGCGGCGGCGATAGTGTCATTCCCTTTGATGGTCAGAGCCATACGCCAATCCTTTGAAACTGTAGATATTCGACTCGAGCAGGCCGCACGCACGTTAGGTAGCAGTCGATGGCGGGTATTTCTCACCATCACACTGCCGCTCACCTCTCCAGGGATAGTGTCGGGCATGATTATCGCCTTTGCCCGCAGCCTAGGGGAATTTGGTTCGACCATTACCTTCGTCTCCAATATCCCCGGTGAAACCCGTACGATTCCGCTCGCCATGTACTCTTTTATTGAAACCCCAGGGGCCGAATATCAGGCGATGCGTTTGTGCATTATCTCGATAGTGATCGCACTAGCATCTTTACTTGCCTCCCAATGGCTGAGTAAAAAAGCCCTGCAGAGGACAGCAAGCGTATGCTAAGGATTAATATTGAGAAACGGCTCGGACAACTGCAACTAAAAGTCGACACCCAATTGCCATTGCAAGGCGTGACAGCCGTTTTTGGCCGCTCGGGTGCGGGTAAAACCTCGCTCGTGAACCTGCTCGGCGGGCTTTCGACCCCAGATAGCGGTGAAATCCGCCTCGGTGACAAACTGCTTTATCAGCAAGGCAAAGTGAACCTTCCCCCAGAAAAGCGCCATATTGGCTATGTATTTCAAGAGGCACGGCTGTTTCCACACTATAGCGTAAAGGGCAATCTCAACTACGGTGTGCGTAAAGCCAACCCAGTGTTATTCAACAAAATTGTGCAGTTACTGGGAATTGAAAAACTGCTCATTCGCTATCCCAGCACGCTATCGGGCGGTGAAAAACAACGGGTTGCCATTGGCCGTGCCCTGCTAACATCGCCCGACATGCTGTTGATGGATGAGCCGCTGGCGTCACTCGATTTACCCCGTAAACGCGAGTTACTGCCCTACCTGCAAACCTTATCGCAGGAACTAAAACTGCCGATTGTGTATGTGAGCCACAGCTTAGATGAGATCTTACAACTGGCGGATTATATGCTAGTGCTGCATCAGGGGAAATTGATCGCCCAAGGCGCCTTAAGTGAAGTGTGGAATAGCGAGCAAATGCGCCCTTGGGTGCCATTGCAGGAACTCAGCTCACTCCTCAGTGCTAAGGTTGCCGACAGACATCTCGACTACCCCATGACGCGACTCGTGATGGATGATGGTAATTATCTATGGGTAAGTGGCTATTTGGCTGAAACGACAAAGAAACTCAAAGTGCGTATTCAGGCAAACCATGTCTCGGTTTGCACTGAGATCCCCAAAGGATCGAGTATCCGTAACCTATTGAAGGGAGAAATTAAAGAGTTATACCCCAGTGATAATGGCGAGCAAATCCAATTAAAAATCGCCCTAGGCCGCGATGAACTTTGGGCCAACATCACCCCTTGGGCCTGCGATGAACTGCAACTCACCCATGGCAAAGCGATTTATGCACAAATCAAAGGTGTGACTATGACGCAAATGGATATCGCCGAATCCCACTAAATCGACCTAGAGCCAAATTTCAGGTACAAAAAAACCGACGCTAGGTCGGTTTTCTTTCCTTATAAATCAGGTTTTAAAGTTAGAAATGAAAAACTCCGTTCCTAGCTGATACAAAGAAATTTTTAAAAAAAGATCATATAAATCAGTACAACTAACATGGCAAGTAATACCATTTTCACATGTTCACGCTTTAGACTCTCCTGTTTCTCACAAATCGCGTCAGTTGCTTTATTCAATAAAGCATCAACAAGAGGATAAATCACTTTATAAACATACTTAATAAAACCAATCACTGTAACAGTAATTAATAACAAGATATTTTTTAACTTACTCAAAGCATTATTCACATGAATCTGAGACTCTTCAGCATTGAAGCTTGGCTTTACTTTACCAATTGACTTATCTGTAACGTTTATCGACTGAATTTCTTTATAGCGTGGTGAAAAAATACAGCAAAAAATACCAAAAAAAGATGTAACCAATAGAATACTCGCAACAGAAACAAGATCTCTACCTCTAACAGGTATCATTCTAGTAATATCTTCAAATGAAATAGACAAATTATTTAGATCAAAATTACGACCAGTGAACGCAGCTGTTTTCTTAGCCACGTCATAGATATCATACAGCTGCGCAAAACACCAACCGGCAACAATCACAATAAAGGATAAAGAAACAAGCCTAGCTGCAGTACGATTTATGCCCGTAATATTAACAATACAACCTATAACGGCTAAAAAAATGAGAAGTTTTGGGTTAGCAAGTGAGTATAAACTTATCGTTTTATTTGACCATCCAGCTAAATCTGTCAAGGGCAAAAAGGTACCAATAAGAAACATCAAAAAAAATGTGGCACCTAATTTATTCATTACCCTAGAATTACCAAAAGCGCTGGCACCAGAGCGACCAGCAAGACTTTGATTTTCCATTTAATATACCTGTTTATGATTTATGATTTTGATAAGGTAATAAGCAAGCCAGATTAACAGCTTGGCGCTGAAATTAACAATTTCGGTTTAATCATATCTGGGGTTGCTTTGGATGAAATGCTAATAATATTGACCGACACTGAGCGTCCACATAAGGTTTCAAGTGCTAAGCTTTGCGTAGATCCATCAGGCAAATTATTTTTAATCGCAACCGTCTTCCCTGATGATTTTATAAATACTTCAAAATAATTTGTGTTAATCGTATAGCTTACAAACCTATCTTGCCCAATTAGATCAATTACAGCAACACCATCATCTGGCAAATACATATTGACCACACTCTCTTGTACCTGCTCAATAGTCGCATTATAAGGGCCTTGAAGCTGAACTACATCAGAGACTGTTGCAGGGCTTTGAGCTATAGCAATGCTTGAAACAAGCAATAATGATAATGGTACTAAAAACTTAAACATATTCTCTCCATTGATAAGTTAACGTCCTTGGTATAGTGAACAGCATACTGCCGCTTGGGCACCATTAGTGTTGACACTTCAATACTATTTTTTAAGTATTATAGATTGAGCCAATCTGGAATGAATTTAGCTTAACGAGATAAATAACTTAAGGAAGATACGTAATTCAATCAAAAGGGCGTAACGAATAGTAAAAAATAAATTAATCAAATGATTTTTCAACTGAAGCAGTTAACAATCTTAAGCAAAATAGACTACCCAAGCGTATTAATAAGTAAGGACATCTGAAGTGAATCGCAATGTTTATGAACGCTTTACCGACACGAGATCTGAAAAACAATCTCTACATTTAATTTTTCTAATTAAAGCTGTAAACCCTTAAGAATTGACTAAACTTGTCGAGTACAGTCTCAACCTACAGCACTGCAATCGCAGTGAGTGCTAATGGCAAATAAATATTTATCAATAGCTTAATACAAGCTAATTTATCACTACACGATGTGGATTTAGTTGTCATTTGCTAAGGTCTGACTTATGCCTAAAGCTCCACTTCAAACACAGCCAAATTTCAGGTACAAAAAAACCGACGCTAGGTCGGTTTAGTTCCTTCATCAGAAGGATTTGGTACCAGTGGCCAGACTCGAACTGGCACGCTTTGTCCATCATTAACATCTTGTATCTAATGAGATTATAGGCCAGCAGCACGCCCCACAGCTCTTGAGTCACCAGCTCCGGTAGTTGACTGCGTAGCGTAAAACGACTCTCCAACAGATGTTGTTTCATCTCTCTGTAGCCCAGTTCGATTTCCCATCGATGGGCATATAAGTCGACGATGTCTTCGCTGGGGTAACGCATCGGGTCAGTCAACGAGGTCAAAATGGCGACTGACTTACCTTTCACTGTCTTAGTGAGTAAACGCGCTTCAAGGGTATCAGGGAGCTGCGGCCATTTCTTTCTGGCTTGAGGCGTGGTGGTGAGTTTCACCCACTGGTCATGTTTCCCCAGCGTTCGCACTACCTCATATTGAGTGCCTTTCTTCAATGGCAACAGCCAGTGGCTGTCAGGTTGCGCTTGCTGCCAAGCGTGCAGAAGGCCGAGCGAGTAAAATCCTCGGTCAAATAGGGTTAGGCTGTGATTGGGAATGCTAGGAATGAGCTGAGATGCTAAGTTCATTTCATTTTCGGCAACCGAATCAAAGGCGCTGTTGACCAACAAATGGCTGCTTAACTCCATCAAGCAAACCATGCGAATTTGCGGATAAGCCGCTTCGCCTGAAGCGTTTGCGGTACGCGCAAAGGCGGCTTGATTTTGGACACTATCGGGTGTCCGCCACACTACACCGTCAACACCATACAAGTTAAGACCGCACCAATGAGGGTGTTCAGCTCTCGCGTGCCAGGTATTAGCGCTGCGACTAAACACTTCTCGAATAACCTCGCTGCCCAATCGTTTTCGAGCCTGAGTCACGGCGCTGCGTGCAACATAATCAATCTCTTGCGGCAAAACAATGTCGAGTTTGTTGATGAGTGACCGAATAGACTCCCCTCGGAACAAAGCCATTCCGATAACGGCCCAAATCATCGCATCCATCGGCAATTTACGCCGTCTTAATGTCGCAACGCCCTGAGAGTCCAAACAAGATTGAATTTACTCAGGTTCTAACACATCAGCTAAGCAGGTGAATTCGGTTAGGCGGGTAATATGAGTGCGGGCGAGTGCTTCTGAGAGTTGCATAAAAAAATCCGATGACAAGAGGTCATCGGATTTTGATCTTTTCAGCGAGATCGTCAAGCGATCTGTCTTAACTGATCGGCATTAGCGATGCTGGTTTTTCTATTCTATCGATATAACATTAGGGCTAAGTAATAGTTGGTATTTGAGCTCTAGTCAGGGATAACGTCTATTTCTTTTTATTATCACCATCACTATCTGATTGATTTGTATTGGTAATTACTTCATTATCAAGCGAGCCATCCCCTCCTGACTTAGCGCTTTTTTCATTTCCACTCTCAGAGTTCTTTGTCTGCACATTCTTATCGAAAGCAGCACTAACTCCTGAACTCTTCGTTAGCACGTCAAGATATTCGAGATTATTACCACATATTTCAATCAAAGCGGCAAGTTCAGATAGCTCTTGACCCTTTATAAAAAAGCATCTTTTAGAAAGCTCTTCTATTGCAGTCTCCATCGTTTTTTTGCCTTCAGCTGAATAAATTTTTTCAACTTTCTTTAATTTACCGTCGAGATAGCGCTTGATGGAATCTTCCGTCGGCAACGTCCCCAGTAAAAGTGCAATCATAATAAATCCGTCGTTCCGGCTTGCGTCAGAATCCTTCTTCGCCCTTGACAGCAACAACCCCATAAATAACCACGCCACATCGGAAATTTCAAAATTTTCCTTTTGCTGTTCCTTTTGCTGCTGATATTTAGTGAGCCGCCAAAGATCTTCGCGAAAGTGGGTCATTAAACGCATCGCTCCAAGTTCGACCAACCCAATCCCAAAATTTCTAGCACCACGATTAAAGCCTTTTTCAAGGGTTCTGGTATTTATAAACCTATTATCTTGAGCCACAATCTCTTTCACCGCATTTCTAGCGGCTGCTTCTTTAAAAAAGGCTTCGACAAAGTTACATTCCTCCGAAAGCTTTGAAGCTGAGTCACAGTCTTCAGATTCCATCATCCAAGACTCAAACAATAAGTAATCATTTTCAGATTCCGCCGAAACCGTTAAAACTGAACGAAATACTGAGTCTTGAAGGACTTCTTCGATAGTTTCAACAAGCTGTTCTAATTTTTTTTTCAGATTTTCCTGCAATGTTTTTTCCGGATCATCAGCTTCAATGGCCTTGGTTGCCGCCACTGATTTATTCGGCATTGGATTAAACATATGCGGACGGGATTGTGCACCAACAGAGCTTTCTTTGGCATGAAGTAAAACAGCAGCACAAGCACGCTTACAATCAAAAATTGAGCGCGTGAGTCTCGAGTTCAAGTCTGAAATACGCTCTACGTGCACTTCCCATAATTTCATTTCCTCCCTGATTGAATCATTTAACTGGATGTTTTTGGCAATCCCCGCTATACGAATTGCAACAATTGCACCAGCAAAACCAATCGCCCATCCGCCAAGCGCACTAAAAAGTCCGGTATCTTCCTGGGACAAATCTGGCTTCATCAGCTCGATAGGCAGCAAATGAAACTTGATAGTTAACCAGAAAAGGCCAAATGTAAGCATGCCAAATACTAACGTCATGTAAATCAGCTGAAAAACTGGATTAGAAAGCCAATCTCTAAGCCTGATCATAAATTCAGTTTTTTCAGGTTTTAATGTCGAGTTCGCCATTAAATTCCACCTTGCTCGTTGGTCGATTTGCCTTGAGATAGAATTTTTTGTATTGCCGCTTTTTGTTCATCAGTCGATTGTGTCAACTGCTTTTGGATCGATTGGAGCCAACTGCGGCTGCGTCGATTCGCTTTATGTTCATCGATCTTCTCATTCAGTATTTTCTTCGCTGAATCGCTATCGGTGAGCAACAGTGAAAACAACTCACTATAAGTCTCTTCAGAAAACTGCTGAATAAACGATACGATACGGTCAATTTGACTGTGATGAAGGGTGCCTTGTCCCAAAGGTAAGTCAATCGAGATTTTTAGCTCACCATCTTCAGGATCCAGCGACATAGATAAAAATTTATACTCAAACTGATACCAAGCAATCACCATTGCGATCAGGCTATAATCAGTTTTATTCAGATCGAAAATGTACATCAAAGGGGTTTGAATGCATAATCGCTCTTTATCCGCATAGCTAATAGCCACTAGAAGACTTTTGTCCCCCTCTTTGTTGATATAGCTATCAGTGGCAAAACCTAGAATGAAACGTTTACCATCTTCATCATGCTGAAATTTATATTTTTTTTCCAGATATTGCTCTACTACTTGTTCTATAGGTCGATTGCTCTCGTTAGATGCACTCTTTAGGTCTTCTAATGCATAGGATATTGATTTTGATAACAATTCTTCAGCATTATCAATAATATTATCAAATTGGGCGCTGAACTCTTCGGTGCTGACATCTGTTACGTCATAAACAACGGCGAACCCTTCTTCATCGATATAAATAACTAGACCGGAATCATCCTTATGTTGAATTAGTTTTTCACGTTTAATACGCAGGAATTTTTGCGCTACATCAGCGAGCTCAGAGTCATCATAGAGATTGATAAACAGATGAGCCTTGCTTTCATTACTATGCACACTAATGGCTAACGGTAACGCGTTGTCTTGATGCTGACGAGATATTGTAAAGGGTTTATCTGCAGTGACTGACCACTCTTCACGCTGTTGTGCAACTTTGGTTAGAAGGTAGGTATATTCTTGGATTGAGCTCATTAACGATTCCTTTCAAGATAACAAGAGGACATGTGGTTAAATTGATACTGGGTCGGAAAGTACCAATAACATAATTAAAAACAGACAATTCACTTATCTTATTAGACGAGAAAATTACTATCTATTCAATAAGTTTATTGATATAACACCAATATCAATAACATAAACTATTAAAACAAAAAACACGGCATGCCACTCTCTCGGTACTATCGCTTAAAATATTACTAGGATAATTAGCCTTGAAGAATCTCCTGCTATTTGCCAAACATATCGCGCTTAACGAAAAAGATGACGAAATATCTCCCCAGCATGTTGCTGCTGCTTTGTGGTATTTATCCGCATTTGTCGCAGATGAATCTAATGCGGTATTTCAGAAACTCCGAGTGCAGTTTGACGCGACAGATCCCACCGTTAGTGCTCTAGCTCATCGATACCAACATGACTTAAGCCATGGATTGCTAAAGACTACAGCTGAAAAGCCCGTACTGGCTTTTTCTGAAGCAGTAGCAGACTTATTGAGAGTCCATCGTCCGGTAGCATCAGGGGATGATTGGGTCAATAATATTGAACTGTTTGTAATTCCGGGAACCGCTGCCGATTATTTTGAAACCCTTAAAAAATTTGAGCAATTGAAGGTAACTTTACTGCAAGAAGTGTTTGGTCAAGATCACGCTGTGGAACATTTGATAGACAATATGGTGAAAGGAGTTTGGCAATCGCAGCAAAATCGACCTATTGGGGTGTTTTTCTTTACTGGACCACCTGCTTGTGGCAAAACCTTTTTAGCAGAGCGATTTGCCAATCACCTCAGTGAAGAATATTACTACAAAGCGTTTGATATGACTCAGTACACTAATGCAAACGAAAGCTTTGGGTTAGTGGGAGCAAAAAAAACCTACGATGATTCAGCACCAGGACAGCTTACCACTTTTGTAAAAAAGCACCCCAAATCCATCATTGTATTTGACGAGTTCGAGAAAGCGCACACGCAGGTATTATTGGCATTGCTTCGTATGCTTTCTGCTGGCTTCATCACTGATGAATATACCGAATTCGATGTTGATTTTAGACAAACAATTGTGGTGTTTACGTCTAACTTAGGAAGTGCGGTTTACAACAAACAAAACTATCTAGAGACCATTGATACCAAACCCGAGCAAGCACGTGCAGCAATGATTTCTCATTTACGCACCGAGACCAAATTGGAACGAGACCAGTTGGTCAAAGCAATTCCGCCTGAATTTCTGTCACGCCTATCCCAAGGAAGCATCATTCTGTTTAAATCCCTTGGGGTGGCCGAACTTGTGCGGGTAGCAGAAAAGCAGCTAAATACCGACTTGAAGCATTTTATGCAAAAAAGTCGAATTGATTTATTGCCATTTCATCAGCACTTGGTGCGTTTGCTATTAACCTCTTTTGCACCATTTTTTGATGTGCGAGATATCAAGTCTAACATCACTGCAAAAGTGATCGACCCAGTGACAGACTTCATTAGAGCTAATCCTGAATCAACCTTTAAACAGGTATCAGTGTTGCTCAGTGAAGATATAAGCAACATGTTGACAACCGAAACTTGTGAAACCCAAATTAAAGCACTCAAGATTCGTGGTGAAGTTCTATGTTTTGATTCAACGTGTAGCATTTGTGACAACCAACTTACACTGACGTTCTCAACTCCTAGTCGAGAGTTATTAATGCATGTAGACGATATGGGCGAGAGTGGCGGTATCGTTCTCGATATGCCTAACATTCGTTTTAACGATGTTGCTGGGCATGATGCGGTCAAAAGCCGACTTAGGGAAACGCTTAGAATTCTTCATCATCGAGATCAACTTGAGCAGGCCGGTATTAGCCCACCAAAAGGCATGGTACTTTTTGGCCCCCCAGGCACAGGGAAAACAACATTGGCGAGGGCATTGGCCAGTGAAGCAGGTATGCCAATCGCCACTTGTTCAGGCAATGAGTTATTGTCCGACAATTTTATGAAAGAGCTGTTTTTACGCGTAAGAAAATACGCACCCTGTATTTTGTTTATTGACGAAATAGATGCACTGCCCAAACGAGGGGAAGCAGGCGCTAAGGCAGACGCGCTAATGAATCAATTACTTACTGAAATTGATGGGTTTAATCAAAGCAAAGAACCGATATTTATCGTGGCTGCGACAAATAGGCTGGATAAACTTGATGAAGCACTGCTGCGCTCTGGAAGGCTAGATCTTCATGTGCATGTTCCTTTTTTGGATAAAGATGCCCGCCGATGGTTTATCGATAAGTTTTTGCAATACGATGGGTATGAAGAAGATATCGATGTTGAATTAGTTGTATCACTAACATCGGGAATGAGCGGCGCAGATTTAAAGAGAATCCATCGAGAAGCTGTACTTAAAGCACTAAGTGAAAACAACAATAAAATTACCCAAAATTCGTTAGTCGAAGAGATCAACATTCTTAAATATGGCGCCAAGCGTTCATTAGATAACAGTGAAAAGTGGCTTGCTGAAACAGCCTATCATGAAGCCGGTCATGCTGTGATTTCTCACATACTAATGCCAGAACGGGTGATTGAACAAATTAGCGTGGTTCCTCGAGAACAGGCACTAGGAATGGTGGCATTCAGTAACGATCAAAATATCGACTACACAAAAAACTATTGGTTTTCACAAACCTGTGTCGCACTTGCTGGCCGAGCCGCGCAAATAAAACAATTTGGCGAAGCTGGTCTTGATACTAGTGCCGGTAGTGATTTAAAGAGCGCAATGTGGTCGGCTTGGTCTGCCGTAGCCAAATACGGTATGCATCCTGAAAGCTATAACATGGATGTGACGGTACTGAATCAATGGACAAACGAAGCTTATTTCAAAAGCCATACAGAGTTACTCATCAAACAATGGCTGGATGATGCAACCACAAAAACAGATCAATTAGTAGTGCAATATTGGGATCAAATTTATATGGTGGCGCAGGCGCTGCTTGATAAAGAAGTATTGTCAGAAGAGCAATTCTTGAGCCTTATCGCTCAGCAGACGTATACATTGGCAAACTGAATCTGCAAAAGTTAGACTGCGATTAGTCCAATATTAACGTATTCGCAATAGCGCAATCAGAACGCACAATACCCTCACATCTCAAATTTCAGGTACAAAAAAACCGACGCTAGGTCGGTTTAGTTCCTTCATTAAGAAGGATTTGGTACCAGTGGCCAGACTCGAACTGGCACGCTTTTAAGGGCGCGGGATTTTGAATCCCGTGTGTCTACCGATTTCACCACACTGGCATATCAAATATGCACTTAGAAGCAATCAAAACAACTGGCTGTCTCTAAGTGCTGGGAATTATACCTTTGCCCATGACAATGGCAAGTCTTTTGCCGCGACTTTAATACAAATTGCATTTAACCGCTCAAAAATCATGCTCTTGGGGTTATTCTGCACCATGGGATAACAAAAAGGCGGTATATTCTTTATCACTTTTTTGGATATGATTAACCAACCAAGCCTTCAAGAAAGTCATTAATTCGTCGGCAACATCTTCCCCTTTTACAACCCGCTTTTGAAAATCAAGTACTTGCCCGACTAACTTGCCGTGCTTTTCCTTATGACTGTCGGTTTGTGGGTAACCAAAGCGGGCAAAGAGCTCTTCTTCATAGGCAAAGTGATTGGCGGTGTAATCCACCAACCCTTGCACGATACGTTTGATGGCTTCGAGTCCATACTCTTCGTTTAATGTGCGATGCAGTTCATTGATCAGCGACACTAATCGTTGATGTTGACGATTGATCTCTGGCATCCCTATGTCTAACTCAGGCCCCCATTTCACAAACAGTTTATTTTGCGCCTGAGTCGAGTTAAAGAATGCCGCATTCACATGGAATCGGTGCAGCAAGGAGCCGATTTCCTGCGACATGTTATACACTTTCAAACTCGATAAGTTAGTGTTGTTGGTGTGTGACGCATTACTCAGGGCGAGCTCTGCCATCACAGTGATATTTTTATTAATTTCTTCAGCAACTGTGTGTTGTTGCCCCGATGCCGTGGCGATTTGATGGGACATATCGGTAATGGTCTCCACCTGCGTGACGATTTGTCCGAGCGCGCTGTGGGCTTGATTCACCATCTCAGCGGTTTCGTCGGCAATGACCACGTTTTTCAACATGACTTCAACGCCATGTTGTGCACCTTTTTGTAATGCGGCGATTTGTTGTTGGATCTCAACCGTGGCTTCAGATGTCCGTTTCGCAAGATTACGCACTTCATCGGCGACAACGGCAAAGCCGCGACCATGCTCACCGGCTCTCGCACTTTCAATGGCGGCGTTTAAGGCGAGTAAGTTGGTTTGCTCAGCCACCTGCGAAATCGTTTCGATAATACTACTGATATTGTTGCTGTCGGCGGCCAAGTGTTCAATTACAGTTCGAGTGTCATGGATCTGTGCTGACATAGCGCCAATTTTAGTCACTATGCCATTCATGATTTGGTCGCCATGCTTGGCAGAACTTTGGGCAATATCGGCAGCCTTGGCCGCACTCACGGCATTTTGCGACACCGCTTGCACGCTTGATACCATTTGCGTCATCGCACTGGCGGCCAGTTCCGTTTGATGCTCTTGCTCTAACACCCCTTGTTTTGCCTGTTCACTGATGACCTTGATATCCGAGGCCACTTTTTTCATCCCTTCGCAGGTATCAGACAAAGATAAAATCGTGCGGCTGACATCCTCGCCCATGCGGTTGATGCTATGCACGACCTTAATGAACACGCCCGCATCTTTCTCTTCTAATTGATAGCTTAAATCTCCCTCGCCTAAATGATGGGCGGCACGTTCAAGCTGTCTTAAATTGCGAATTAATTTATTGATGTTGAAAATTAAAATGCCGGCGAGCGCGCTTAAACACAGGATGGCGACAAAGTGCCCTGTGATCACTAAACAATAGAGTGGATAAATCAGCAACAGCAGTGGCGCAAAGATAGAATTATATCCCATTGAATCCTTCCGACCTTTATTAGAATCCATTTTTTACTCCTTTAAAAAACTGATATCACAGCATTCATCTAAAAAAACAAGAACAAATAAATAGCATGGTGCGATAACAAAATATCGATCTGGTTAAGTAGATTAATCCTAGACGCTAACTGAAGAACAAACAAAGCTAAATTATTTGAACTCATCCCAGTTAAACACCCACAGGAATATGACCAAGATCACAGAGTTAACTAAGGGTTATGACTTTGTATTCCTATGTCGATTCTTTATTGATCAAGATCAGTATTTTAGCTATCGAATACCGCTAATTTAGAGAGGACTTCACAGGAAAGAGGATTTCAGTCATGGCATTTTGGTTAGATCTAATGTTTGGTAACCCCATAGGCTTACTTTCAATGATCGTTATCTTTAGCACAATAGGGATAGTGTCTTATATCACTTGGATGTTCATTGTGAAGTCGGCACCGAAACAATAGTTTTTGCTCCAGTTGTTCTTCATGTTCTTGTATAAATGCAAAATCTAGGGGGTTTTTATCACCCCCATTTTTTGTTGTCTCGCTTTTCAGAATACTGCAACTCATCTAAAGCCAGCACTCATCCGAGCGAGACAAAACACGCCTATGCAGCGTGTTTTCTGTTTTGTACTAGACCATTTAAAAACTGTGGACGCGCTTTAATCAACGACTGCATCTCTTCTTGGCTCGGCTCACCCGCAGGCAATCGCAGCACATCGCGGTTGAGATACATGCGGGCTTTCATGGCAATCTTATAATCGGCTGTCGGTCCCTGAATCGCATAATGGCGCTCGTTACCGAGTTTTTCTAAGATGCAGGCATTCAATAAACTTTTCACTGCGGTTTCATTTTGCGGCAGAGTCAAAATTGTGGCGCCCTGAAGAAAGAACTCTCTGACTAACGCTCGCTCTGCGGGATCAAGCAGGTTCACTTTAGCTTCAATCGTCTCAATAACACGCTTATCACTTAAATGACGAATTGATTCATCTAAGCCTAAGTTAATCAACTGGCTCAAAAAATAGGCGATAGATATGATTAGGCCTAATCCAACAAACTGCGCATGTTCCGGCACAAATTTATCGAGCGCCAGCACTGCCAACACGTTCGGGGGAATAAGGAGTAAGACAGTACAACTCACCATTAGCCACAGCATGACTCTGAACATCATTTTCTTTGGACTAACAAACTTAACTGAATCCAGCTTGAGTTTAAACATAGTGCTATCCCAGTGACAAAAAATTGAACTTATCGGCTAATAAGCAAATTCAATGCCATAAATGAAGAGATATTTCGTTGATTTTATTCGCAAGAAAATGCACTTTATGGATCTGTAGGTCTATGCTTATAAGCATCTCAAGCCGCTATTGCATAAAGAAAATTTAAGATGCTGACATTCTTTAGCCAACTTATCAAAAGTCCCATAGGCAGGCACCTTACCTTGTCTATTGTACTTTTTAGCTCTGTTATCACCTTAATCACCACTGCGTATCAGTTGATCAGTGATTATCGCAATGACGTTGTGCGCATCGACAGAGTGTTTTCCAATATGGAAAAGGTGAACTTAGATGTGCTCGCCGCCAGTATTTGGGTGATTGACGAGCGGCTCATTAACACTCAGCTCAATGGCTTAATTCAGTTGCCCGATATTAACTACATTTCGATTAAAGATGACAGCGGCCAAGCGTGGAATGCGGGCGTGCAAAAGCAAGAACACTCCTTAGATAAAACCTTTCCTTTAGTTTATAAATCCCCGACCGAGAGTATTAATGTCGGCACACTCGAAATACAAGTCGATGTCGATGCCATCTATCAGCGCTTGTATGATAAAGCCATTATCATTTTGCTCTCTAACGGAATAAAAACCTTCTTAGTTGCTGGATTTATTCTATTTTTAGTATGGTTCAATATCACCAAACACTTAGATAAACTCAGCCAATACTGTAAAAATATCGACCTCGATCAAGAATACGAGCCACTGCAATTTGCCCGCCAAGAAAAAATTGATGAGTTCAAACAAGTCGCCGATTCCATCAATAGTATGCAAGTGCAACTGAGAAGCTCCTTTGGCGCCTTAAAGAAATCGAAGACTGAACTGCAAACGGCCCTGGAAGACAGAGAGCGGCTACTCAAACTCGAACGTAGCTATAAAGAAGAACTCGCCAGGCAAGTTAAAGAGAGAACCATAGAGTTAGAACAATCCCTTAGCGCGCTAAAACGGGCGCAACAAGTGCTGGTTGAGCAAGAAAAAATGGCGGCCTTGGGTGGACTTGTGTCGGGCGTTGCCCACGAGATAAACACGCCGATTGGCATTTGTTTGACGGCGGCGAGTGCGCAGCTGAGCCATATTGAAGAACTGATCGACCTGATCCACAGCGATCAAGCCACCTTAGATGAAATCAATGAGATCCTTAATGAGTATCAAGAAAGCTGCGAACTCATTGTCCGCAATATCACCAAAGCCAGTAGTTTGATCCAAAAATTCAAAACGATCGCCATCGATCGCAGTCATGAAGAACACCAACCTTGTAACTTAAGTCAGCAACTCCACGAGATTTTAGAGTCGACATTAATTATGCATCCGCATGTCAACGCCGTCACTGAAATCAGCGTAGAACCCACACTCTATATTCAAACCAATATCAGTTTATTGAATCAAATCGTCAGCAATATTCTGTCGAACGCCTTTACCCATGCCTTCCAAGGACGTGAAGATAATCTCATCCACATCAGCGCCACAGTGGACGAAGAGTCGATTCTAATTAGCATTCAAAATAATGGCTTAGAAATTCCAGCCGATGTTGCTGAACACATGTTCGAGCCATTTTTCACTACGAATCGTAATAAAGGCGGCACGGGCTTAGGATTATCAGCGGCCTTTAATGCCGCGACGCTATTGAAAGGCACTATGAGTTATCGCGCAGACTCAAAACTTGGCGGCCCGCAATTTGATATCAAATTTCCATACACTCAATGTGAGCCTACGGTCCTCAATGGCCAACAAGATTTTTATATCTAGATATAACGCAGTGGAATGACACAATATTGCAGTGATACTCACCGCTCATACGAGCGGTGAAATCATCAGTAGAAAAACGTTAACCCTTTAAAGCGTTTCTTGAGCCTGCAGTGCTAAGCGTGCTAATACTCGGCTTGCCGCCACAAAGCCAAATGTTCCAGTGACCATAGTGACAGCGCCAAAACCTGAAGCACAATCCATTCTCATGCTGCCATCGGCCGCCGCTTTAGTACCACAAACAGAACCATCGGCTTGTGGATAAACTAACTGCTCACTGGAAAAAACCGCATCTATCGCAAATCGGCGTTGCACATTTTTAGAGAAGTTATATTCGCGGCGCAAAATATTGCGCACTTTGGCTAACAAAGGATCTTGGTAAGTTTTAGCGAGATCAGTTAACTGAATTTGAGTCGGATCTGTCTGCCCACCCGCACCGCCTACCGTAACAATCTTGATTTTTTGACGTTTACACCAGGCAATTAACGCAGCCTTTTGCTTAACGGCATCAATACAGTCAATAACATAATCAATGTTGCCGCCCTCTTTAGCCCCGAGCAAATACTCGCCTAGATTATCCAATGTAATAAAATCTTCTATTTCATTCACTTGGCAATCAGGATTAATTTCACGGATCCGCTGCGCCATCACAGCGACTTTAGAGCTGCCGATAGTGGAACTGAGCGCGTGAATTTGACGGTTAGTGTTAGTGACACAGATATCGTCTAAATCCATCAAGCTTATCTGTCCGATGCCGCTTCTCGCTAAGGCCTCTGCCGCCCAAGTACCTACGCCACCAATACCAATCACCACCACGTGGGATGTGGCAAATTTAGCCAGAGCCTTTTGTCCATACAAACGGCCAATTCCGCCAAATCGATTTAGATAGGCCTCAGTCATAAATACTTACCTTATATTACCCAATAACAGCAGGAGCGCTTGCCCTAGCATCGAATGGATGCCAACAGGGGCAGCTTAATAGCAACACCAGAAATGTGCGGTGGATTCTAAACGATCTGGACATAAATCGAAATCAGATCCGCAGACACATAACGCCAGATGCAAAAGGATACGATTGCCAAGCAAGCGTAATAAATGCAAAGACTCATAATGCATGACCGAACAACTCGGTAATCAACATAATTAAAAGCTGTATTTTACTTGTAAAACAATATGTTGAATAAACCGCTCTTTATATGAAACTTGATCCAGATCACACTTTATTACTGAAAGTCTGTGCAGACTTTGCCACACAAAAGCTCAACAGCATGCATAGATACTTAAGTTATCCATGCATATAACAGCGATAAGCACAGGAAAATGAAGATGAAAAAGACTCTGCTGACTACGGCTATTATTTCTAGCCTCACACTCTATTCATTCACAGCACTCGCCGATGGCCCTGAATTCTATGGTCATGCTGATCTTGCTATTACCAACTCAGACACAGGTTACGCAACTCAGAACCAAAAGGACGGCACTGTTCTTGAAAACAACTTCTCATGGTTAGGCGTAAAAGGTTCTGAGGCTGTAAGCCCCTATTTTGACATCATTTATCAAATGGAATTTGGCGTCGAAAACTTTGATAACTCAAACAAGACGTTCAACGCCCGTAATACTTTCCTTGGTATCAGAAGCGCGGCTGGTACTGCCTTAGTGGGCCGTAACGACACAGTATTTAAAGCAGCAGAAGGTAGCTTCGATCTCTTTGGCAACACCAACGCCGATATCGACTTGCTGGTTGCAGGCCAAACTCGCTCCGCCGATGGCATTTCTTACTATTCACCTAAAATTACCGATCTGGTGACGCTTAATGCCACCTATCTGATGAGCGATAACTATGATCAAGTCGATAGCAATGGCGACGAGGTGTACAGCAAAGATCACATGTATGCTCTGAGCGCCACCTTAGGGGATAAAGCCTTTAAAGCACAAAACTACTATGTCGCTGCCGCCTATAGTGATGGTATTGATAACGTTGAAGCCTACCGTGGTGTGGCCCAAGCTAAATTCGGTGACGTGATCTTAGGTGCCTTATATCAACACAGCGAACATGTGGATGATAAGTTTGCCAACCTCTCAGGTGATACCTACTTCGTCAACGCGGCTTACTTAATTGGCGACTTGAAATTGAAGATGATGTACGGCAAAGATGACTCAGGTTTAGGTAAATACGTGAGCCGTTATGTCGGTGACCAAAACAACAGCGGTTTGGAACAGGTTCGCGATGTCGACCTGCAACAGTTCAGTGTGGGTGCAGATTACCGTCTGAGCACTAAGACTATGGTCTATGGTCACTACACGCGCTTCGATGGTGATCTTATGTTAGCCGATGTGAAGCAAGACCTTAATGACAACATCTTTACTGTTGGTTTACGCGTTGATTTTTAAATAGATTAATAAACTAACCACAAGGTTATTTCTTGATAAAAAAGCGGCTTCGGCCGCTTTTTCTGCTTAGATATCGTCCCCAAACACATATCCATAGCCGATATGACAGACTTGCTACAGTATTAGTATATGCTACAGTTACCCTCGCCGACCCACTGTCTAAGGCAATCCGCCTTACCTACCACTTAAGTAGTAAGTGAAAAATACAGTTTTGCACCTTTCAGGTAAATTTGCAGTCAAGGTATAAGGAAATATCCTAGAAATAGCCCGAATATGGACAAGGAGAGCCAAAAACATGATCTGCACCACAGCCTGCGAGTCGTAAAACTGTAAAAATCGGCTGCAACTTTGTTACCGACTCAGGTAACAAATGCGTTAAACCACACAAAAACCATGAAAAATGGAAAAGAACTTAGGTTCGAGGGAGCACAAAACATGAAAAAGACATTCATCTCTGCATCAGTTGCATCAGTATTGGCATTGGCTTCATTCGGTGCGCTAGCCGAAGGCCCAAGCTTTTATGGTCGTTTAGAGCTTGCTTTAACCCATACTGACACTGGTGCCACTCTACAATCTGGAACTAATGGTGTTACTGTTGGTGAAGACGGCACTTATTTAGAAAACAACTTCTCTCTACTAGGCGTTAAAGGCTCAGAAAAAATCGCTGATGGTTTTGAAGCTATCTATCAAATGGAATTCCAAGTTGAAAACACTTCTGGTTCTGGCGATGTTTTCAAAGCGCGTAATACTTATGTAGGTTTAAAAACTAATGCAGGTACTGTGTTAGTGGGTCGTAACGACACAGTATTCAAACAAGCCGAAGGCGGCGTGGATATTTTCGGTAACACTAACGCAGATATCGACCGTTTGATCAGTGGCCAAACTCGTAGTGCAGACGGTGTGTGGTACTACTCGCCTAAGATTGCTAACTTAGTAACATTAAACGCAACTTACCTATTTGACGATAATAATGACGATCAAATCGACAAAAAACCAGCGCCTGCTACTAGCGAAAGCTTATACGCTCTGAGCGCAACTTTAGGCGATAAAGCGTTTAAAGATCAAAACTACTATTTAGCGGTTGCCTATAATAAAGGTATCGGTGGTATTGATGCATACCGTGGTGTAGCTCAGGTGAAATTAGGCCAATTCAAAGTTGGTGGTTTATTCCAAAACTCTGAAAAAGTTGATAATAGCTCAGTTGATGGTAACACTTACTTCGTTAACGTTTCTTATGACCTGAACGGCGTAAACCTGAAGGCTGAATATGGTTATGACGAAGCTGGTTTTGGTAAATATTACGGCGCTTTAGGTCAAGCTGGTGCTGATGATATTAGCGTGAACAACTTCAACGTTGGTGCCGACTATCGTTTAGCTAAATCAACTATGATATATGGCCAATACGCTATGTACAAAGGTGATTATAAAGATGCCGGTGCTAAGTTTGACCTAGAAGATGACAACGTATTCTCTGTAGGCGTACGTTACGACTTCTAATCTCTTAACCAAGAGATAATTAAAAACCTACTGTAGCGATACAGTAGGTTTTTTTATGTCTCGAATCTAAAAGCAGTCGAGACTCAGGCGATAAAAACAAAAAAGCCACCAAGTAAACTCAGGTGGCTTTCATTTATGTCTTCAATGCTTTATAGCATTGAGCCCATCAAAATATTAAATGCTCGGTAATGGCTCGCCGCCGTCACCTAATTCAACGCTATCAACACGTTGTAAGCCTCTAGGCAACTTAGCGCCACGACGACCACGTTCTCCACGATAATGCTCAAGATCGCTAGGCTTAAGTGTGAGTTTGCGCTTACCCGCCCACAAGGTGACTGGCGTATCACTCGGCACTAATTGTAAGTGCGTCATCAGCTCTTCACGGTTCTTGGCTCTTTCCGTAGGAATGCCGATAATCTTGTTACCTTTCCCCTTAGATAATTGCGGTAAGGCTTCAAGGGAGAACAACAACATTCGACCTTCGTTCGTGATCGCCAAGAGCGACATTTCCTTCGTGCGATCAATCAACTTAGGCGTTAATGACTTAGCGTTTGTCGGCAAACTCAGCAAGGCCTTACCCGCCTTATTGCGCGACACCATATCATTGTACGAGCAAATAAAACCGTAACCCGCGTCAGTTGCCAACAGGTAACATTGGTCTTCCTCACCCATCAATACATGCTGCATGGTTTCGCCAGGCGCCATATTGAAGCGAGTCGTGATAGGCTCGCCTTGGCTGCGTGCCGATGGTAAAGTATGACTGTCGGTCGCAAATGCCCGCCCAGACGAATCAATAAACACCGCCGCCTGATTACTACGCCCTATGGCGCTACACAGATATTGGTCGCCAGACTTATAGGAGAGCGATAACGGATCGATATCGTGGCCCTTAGCACAACGCACCCAACCTTTCTCAGACAAGACCACTGTCACAGCCTCAGTCGGCGTTAACTCTTGTTCCGTTAAGGCGCGAGACTCGTTGCGCAGCACTATTGGAGAGCGACGATCATCACCGTAGGTTTCGGCATCTTGAATTAATTCTTTCTTGATCAAGGTCTTCAAGCGACGCTCTGAACCCAATAACTGCTCGAGTTTCTCGCGCTCGGCTTCAAGCTCATTCTGCTCGGCCGTGATCTTAAATTCTTCTAACTTAGCTAAATGACGTAACTTTAACTCGAGGATCGATTCAGCTTGTTTATCACTGAGTGAGAAACGGGCCATTAACTCGGCTTTAGGCTCATCGTGAAAACGAATAATCTCAATCACTTCATCAATGTTGAGAAAAGCGATCATTAACGCTTCGAGTATGTGTAACCGCGATACGACTTTATCTAGACGATATTCCAGACGACGTTTAACCGTGTCGACTCGGAACTCTAACCACTCAGTTAATAAGGTTTTTAGCCCTTTAACCCGTGGACGACCATCAAGACCCAACACGTTTAAGTTAACTCTAAAGCTCTTTTCTAAGTCCGTGGTAGCAAACAAATGCGCCATCAGTTGATCGCAATCGACACGATTTGAGCGCGGCACGACCACCAGCCGCACTGGGTTTTCATGATCCGACTCATCGCGTAAATCGGCCACCATAGGCAATTTCTTCGCCTGCATTTGGCCGGCGATTTGCTCTAAAATTTTACCGCTACTGGCTTGATGCGGCAGCGCAGTAATGATGATTTCACCACCATCGACTGTGTAAACCGCGCGCGCTCTTAATGACCCACGGCCCGATTCATAAATTTTTGCAATATCGGCAGACGGGGTAATGATCTCGGCTTCGGTCGGATAATCAGGCCCAGGTACAAAGGCCATCAATTGCTCGAGTTCAAGCTTAGGATCATCAAGCAATGCTACGCAGGCCGAGACTAATTCCCTGACGTTATGCGGCGGAATATCCGTCGCCATGCCCACGGCAATACCGGTAATACCATTAAGTAAAATATGCGGTAAACGTGCCGGCAGTACTTTTGGCTCTTTTAACGTACCATCAAAGTTAGCGCCCCACTCGACCGTGCCTTGTCCCAGCTCGCTGAGCAACACTTCTGAGAATTTAGATAAACGCGCTTCGGTGTAACGCATGGCCGCAAATGACTTAGGATCATCGGGCGCCCCCCAGTTACCTTGACCATCGACTAACGGATAGCGATAGGAGAATGGCTGCGCCATCAATACCATAGCCTCATAACAGGCGCTATCGCCGTGGGGATGGTATTTACCTAATACGTCACCGACCGTACGTGCCGACTTTTTATGCTTAGATTGAGCCGATAAACCTAACTCACTCATCGCATAGATAATTCGACGCTGTACCGGTTTAAGCCCATCACCAATGTGTGGCAGAGCTCGGTCCATAATGACGTACATGGAATAATTCAGATAAGCCTCTTCGGTAAAGCGCCGTAATGGCATTTGCTCTACCCCATCGAGACTTAACTTGATAGCGTCACTCATTTTCTTCTAGTTCCTGTGGTTCTTCAGTACTATCGCCCTTGTAGAACAAGCGATACACGTTACCTTTTAAATCATCTGAGATGTACATAGCTCCGTCGGCTGCCGATAACAGCGCAAAGGGACGAGCGACGGGAAATTCACCGTCAAGGAAACTGACAACCGTTTCACGACTCACCACTTTTTGATCTTCAATCTTAAGCATAACCACTTGGTAACCGACTTTACTCGAACGATTCCACGAGCCATTTTCGGCGACAAACAACTGATTATGGTAAATATTTGGAAACTGACTGCCACGATAAAAGGCGAGCCCCGTGGGTGCAACATGGGCTGGCAGTTCATATACTGGCAGCGTAATTTTTAGATTTTTTGGCTTTTCATAGGCAGGCTCAACCACAGTACTGGCATGTAAATAAGGGAAGCCATAATGACTCCCTATCACATCGATGCGGTTAATCTCATCGGGTGGCAAGTTGTCCCCCATCCAATCACGGCCTTGATCGGCAAACCATAATTTTTTGTCTATTGGCGACCAATCAAATCCACTTGCATCACGCACACCAGCCGCAATCTGCTCACTCGCGCCTGTATCAACATTGATCGCTATGATACTACTGTAAGGCACTGGCGCTTCACAGACGTTACAGGGCGCACCAATAGACACATATAAACGGCCATCTGGGCCAAAATTAATTGCCCGAGAACTTTTCTTCTCTGAGTAAGGCAAGTCACTGTAAATCTCTTTGGGTCGACTCGGGCGGCGCAATCTTTGCTCAATATCAACAAAGCGCACGATTTGATTTTCAGTGGCGACAAACAAGTCACCATTGTGGAATGCAATCGCATCGGGTGATTCAAGCCCTTTGGCTATCACATAGCGCTTATCGACACGACCATCTTGATTACTATCAACGAGAGCATGGATAGTGCCGCTCTTATTGGAACCGACAAATAAAGTGCCATTAGCCCCCATCGCCATCTGCTTAGCATCGCCAATATCCGAGGCATAAAGCGATAAACCAAAACCCTTAGCGACGGTAATCATGATCGATTGGGAACCCGCAAAGGCGCTATTGCAGAACAATAACGTTACACTCACTAAGAGCGTAAAACCGGCAGAAAATACCTTTAAGCAATTATAATTATTAGTTTTAATATACAACATTGTAATTTTCTTTATGCCTATGTTTTATTGTTATCGGCAATAGTGCACAACATTAAAGTAAAGCCATGTCACCCTTATCTTCAAGCCAGTTTTTACGGTCCGGCGAACGCTTCTTAGCGAGCAACATATCCATCAAAGCATCCGTTTCTTCGATGTCATCTATCGTCAACTGTACTAAACGACGGGTGTTTGGATCCATCGTTGTTTCACGAAGTTGTAAAGGATTCATCTCACCCAAGCCCTTAAAGCGGGTGACTTGTACCTTACCCTTTTTATTCTCAGCGGCAATGCGATCTAAAATCCCCGCTCTTTCGGCCTCATCTAAGGCGTAATACACCTCTTTGCCGATATCGATACGGAACAACGGCGGCATGGCAATATACACATGACCCTGTTCAACCAAGATACGGTAATGCTTCAAAAATAGCGCGCATAACAAGGTAGCAATGTGCAGTCCGTCCGAGTCGGCATCCGCAAGGATACAAATCTTGCCATAACGTAGTTCTGAAATATCACTACTATCGGGATCGCAACCAATTGCGACCGAAATATCATGGACTTCCTGCGAGGCTAATACTTGTGAAGCATCGACTTCCCAGGTGTTTAAGATTTTCCCACGCAGCGGCATGATGGCTTGAAACTCACGATCGCGAGCTTGTTTCGCACTGCCACCCGCAGAATCCCCTTCCACGAGGAATAACTCTCCGCGCATTGGATCTTGGCCACTACAGTCCGTTAGCTTACCCGGCAGAGCAGGCCCTGAAGTCACCTTTTTACGAGCAACTTTTTTGGCGGCCTTTAACCGACTCTGGGCATTATTAATGCACATTTCGGCTAACGATTCAGCGAGTTCAGTATTTGAGTTCAACCAGAGTGAAAAAGCATCACGTACTACGCCAGACACAAATGCGGCGCATTGACGGCTCGAAAGCTTTTCTTTGGTTTGGCCAGCAAACTGCGGTTCTTGCATCTTCACCGACAAAATAAATGCGGCGCGATCCCAAATGTCTTCGGGTGAAAGTTTAATGCCGCGAGGAATTAAGTTTCTGAACTCACAAAATTCGCGCATTGACTCCAATAAGCCTTGGCGGAAACCATTCACATGGGTACCACCGAGCGGAGTCGGAATTAAGTTAACATAACTTTCGCCAATGGATTCACCGCCTTCTGGCAGCCAAGTAATTGCCCAATCAGCGGCTTCTAGCTGGCCCTTAAAACAGCCGACAAACGGCTCGTCTGGCAACCTTAAATTGTCGCCAATCGCCGCCTTCAAATAATCAGTTAGGCCGCTTTCATAGAACCATTCATGGACTTCATTTGTCTGTTTGTTGGTGAATTTAATCCGTAAGCCTGGGCACAGTACCGCTTTGGCCCGCAGCAGATAAATCAATTTTGAATTTGAGAAGTTAGCCGAATCAAAATAGCTGGCGTCGGGCCAAAAATGCACTCGTGTTCCGGTATTGCGACGACCACAAGTTCCCGTTGGGCGTAACTCTTCAACCTTAAAGCCATTTTCAAATGCGATATCATACACTTGGCCATCACGGCGAACTGTCACTTCAACACGGCGCGACAGCGCGTTAACGACTGAAATCCCCACACCATGCAAACCGCCAGAGAACTGGTAGTTTTTATTCGAAAATTTACCGCCGGCATGCAATTTGGTCAGAATTAACTCGACCCCAGGAATGCCTTCTTCTGGGTGGATATCCACCGGCATACCACGGCCATCATCGGTGACTTCGAGGGAGTTATCTGTATGTAGAACAACTTCAATTTTGGTCGCGTGGCCCGCTAATGCTTCATCGACACTGTTGTCTATGACCTCTTGGCCCAAATGGTTCGGTCTGGAGGTGTCGGTATACATACCTGGACGGCGTTTAACAGGATCGAGTCCGTTGAGAACTTCAATGGCGTCAGAGGTGTATTGATTCGTCATAGGGCACGCTATAGGTTGTTATATCCGGCCATGTTGCGGCTCGGCATGTCTGTTTGTCAAGGTAAGTGTAAAAATTGGCTTACAGTTTGCAGATGCGATTCGTAGCCAACAAAACTGTGATCGCCTCCCGCTTCAATTCGCAATTGGCAGTGATGGTACTTATTGACCGCTTCTCGATAATCCAGCACTTCATCACCCGTCTGCAATAATACCAAAAAACGATCCGGATTGCGGATAACAGCCGTATTAAATTCAGCAACTTCCCGCTTATGCTCGGGCACGACAAGATAATGCTGTTCGGTATAGGGATTAAATTGCGGCCCCATAAACTCATCAAACAATTCAAAGGGTTTTACCGCTGGATTGACTAACACTGCTTTGCCGCCATAAGTTTCGGCTAAATAGCTGGCAAAATATCCGCCTAACGATGAGCCTATGTAAGCTAATGGCTCTTTGGCATCGAGAGCCGCCTCAACATAAGTGGTTAACAGCGCCATGGCTGCCTTGGGTGTATTGGGCAATTGCGGCTGATGAAAGAGCACACTCGGGTGATGCTGCGCCATGTACTTAGCCGTCATCACAGCTTTATCTGAAAAGGGTGAGCTATTAAATCCGTGAATATAAAGCAGCATATTTCCTCAGGCTGCGGTTATTCGCGTTAATAACCGCTAGAGTTGTTGTCGGGGGAAAAATGGTTACCCGGTACGCGATACACTTTAGTGTTGATGCTACCATCGGCTTTCAACTCCAGCAAACGATAACCAGGTTGGACGCTATCCAAGGCAAAATAAGGCGATAACGGCTTAAATTGAATACAAGTGGAAGGCGTCGCCATCAGCTGCATGCTGCCATGGGGGCCGTTGTGGTGGGTATCGATACATTGGTGCACATGGCCCCAGAGCAATCCTTTGACCTGCGGATACTTTGCCACTCGCGCAATAAACTCAGCGCCATTGTCCATGCAATGCTGATCCAGCCAAGTGCAATTCACGACGATGGGATTGTGGTGCATCACCAATAAAGTGTGGCATTCGGGATGTGCGGCAATGGCTTCGTCAATTAATTCAAACTGAGTCTCGGCCATATTGCCGCCGGGCTTTCCCCGCACGGTTGAATCCAACATGAGGATTTGCCAGTTTCCCGCCAGAATACGCTGCTGTCCAAAAATCTGTTCACCCTGCATATGCAGATACATGATCCGCGGATCATCATGATTTCCAGGAAGATAATGACAAGGTAAACCAACAGGCGTGACGGCTTTCACGAATTGCTGATAGGACTCAGCCGAGTAGTCTTGACTTAAGTCACCCGTGGCAAGCATCAAATGAGCGGGATAGTCCACAGCTCTAATTGTATTTAATACGGCATCAAAACTCTTGCCAGTATTGACTCCTAATAGCTGAGCTTCAGGATCAGCAAAAAGATGCGGATCTGTGACTTGCACGATACGCACGCTTTCCCCTTCAGCTATGGAGTAAGAGACAGCCTCTTTCAGCACATTGAATACCCAATTCTAAGACTGGCACACGACACTATGGTGGTAACCAATCTTTAATAACTCTTCCAGGAATGCATTCACCTGGTACTTTTCATCACTTTGATACATACGGACATTGGGATAATCATACACTGGGCGTAATTGGTAAATCTGTTGACCAGTTAACACTTCTGCTAATTTAGCATCGTGATAAATTCTCACTAACACCTTGGGAGTATTGACAAACTCCTTGATTGCGATGGGACGAGATATCTCAACTAATTGAGTATATTTGGTATTTTCTAAAATTCGTACTACTAATATACCAAACTCACCTTCGAGTCGCCATGACTCACCGATAGCTATCTCTAACGGTAACCATTTCAACATGTAACCATAATTTCGCCCGCACAGTGCTAAAAAGTCACTGACGTTAGGTTTATAGCGCTGTTTTAGACTCGAAGTAGCCAAATTCATCCCAACTTAAACCAGTTGTTGATAGTTTAATTGTAACCATTGTAATCCAATGACGGTCGACGCATTATCGATCTCGCCCGCAACCACACTATTATAAGCTTGCTCGCGGCTCATGACATGCAATCGAATATCTTCGTGCTCTTCTGCTAATCCATGCAATCCACGGGCGTCGTTCGAATCGACATCGGCCCAATAGAAATAGAAACGTTCTGTGCTGCCACCTGGGCTGGCAAGATAACTATTCACGCTGTGCATTTGCTTAGCAACTAAGCCGGTTTCTTCCATTAATTCGCGGTGCGCAACGTCCAGAGGCGTTTCTTCGGGCGCAATCATACCCGCGACCAACTCGAGAAGCCAAGGAGATTTAGTGGTTGCTAATGCAGGAAAACGCACCTGTTCGATGAGTACCACTTTATCTTGTCTGGCATCATAGGGCAGAACAACCACGGCATGACCCCGTTCAAACACTTCGCGGGTAACAGGTTTGCTCCAGCCGCCAGCGAATAATTTATGTTTGAAAGTGTATTCGTCCATTGAGAAAAATCCTTGGTAAAGGGATTTTTTTTCTAAGATCTCAATATCCGTTTGCGAAAAAACAGGGGGTTTCATACTCTATCCTTAAAAGTTGAATTTGCGCTTATAATCAAGGCAATTTGAGCACATTTTTAAAATAAAATCTGTTACACTTCGAATTTGACTTGAAAGTGTCAGAGTTCTTAGACTCTAGGTCATTAAGTTTTAGCTGTATCGGGAAGCGTCGGGAAGCGCAAACCGCCTTGGTAAAGGCATTACTTAGTCTAAACGAAGTTAAAATATTCCTCCGTGGGGGGATTTTGTCTAATAAGGACAGCAAATGAAATTTAAGATCCATAATTTATGCGCAGCATTAACACTTGCGGCTTCCGCTTCAGCGGTGCAAGCAGATGATTTGTTGCAAATTTATCAACAAGCACTGACCAGCGACCCGCTCGTATTGCAAGCCCAAGCCCAGCGTAATGGTTTGTTTGAACAAATTGAACAAAACCGTGCACCGCTGTTGCCAACCATTAGTGCAAACGTCGGTTACGACAAAGCTTGGAATGATCCGAAGGATGATTCAAGTGGTCTAGTAGGTAGCCTGAAATTAAATCAAGTTATCTATGATCACAGTGCTTGGGTCGGTTTAAGCCTTGCTGAGAAAGCCGCTTCTCAAGCTGATTCTGCGTATGCTTCAGCATTACAAAACCTGATTACTCGTATCACTACAGCCTATTTCAACGTATTAACGGCGAAAGACAACTACGAGTTCCAAGGTGCAGAAAAACGCGCGATCGAACGCCAACTTGAACAAACTAAACAACGTTTTGCAGTGGGGTTAACCGCAATTACCGATGTGCATGAAGCCCAAGCTCAATATGACTTAGCCTCAGCCACTGAAATTTTAGCTGAAAACACACTCGCTAATAGCTATGAAGCCTTACGTGAAATCACTGGCATCGATCACAAGACAATTAACGTGTTAGATACCAACCGTTTCTCGGCCGTTACGCCAGCGCCAACGTCGTCAAACGAATGGTTGAAGATTGCTGAAACCAATAGCGTCGATTTGATGACTCAACGTATCGGTAAAGATATCGCTCAAGAAACCATTAAGCTTTATCAAGCAGGCCACATGCCTTCTTTAAGCTTGAATGCAGGTTACAACAAAGGTCTTGAGCAAAAAACCGGTAATATCAATGAGCCTGACTTTGATAACGTCAGTGTCGGTGTCAACTTAAGCATTCCGATTTTCGAAGGCTTTAAAGTGAGCTCACAAGTTAATCAAGCGCAATTTCAATATGTTGAAGCGAGTGAAAAACTTGAGCAAGTTTACCGCGGTGTAGTGAAAAACGTCCGTAATAACTACAACAACGTAGGCGCTTCTATCAGCTCAATCAAAGCCTATGAGCAATCGGTTATTTCATCAGAAAGTGCACTGAAAGCCACTCAAGCGGGTTTCGAAGTCGGTACGCGTACTATAGTTGACGTATTGAACCGTACTCGTGACTTGTACGACTCAAAACGTAAATTATCAGATGCACGTTATAGCTACATCAACTCGGTCATTGCCTTGAAGCAAGCAGCGGGTACATTGAATGAAGATGACGTGATTGCCATCAACAATGGCTTAATTGCAGAGTAATCTCACTCTCGGTTCTCAGCTATAAAAGTTGTCAGATAAAAAAACCGCCGATAGGCGGTTTTTTATACTCAAACGCTAAATCAACAGATTAGAAGTTGATTTCAACACCTGCGAAGTAACCTTTAAATTTAGTATCGGCACTCACACCCGAGAAGTTACTCACGTCGAATAAAAACTCACGGTAGCCTACACGTACACGGGTATCGACAGCCAAACCATCGAACTGCCAACCTAAACCAATCGCATAGTCGTGAACGCTTGATTCATTTACGCCCTGCATCAAATCAGCAAAACCGTATAAACCTAAGCCAGGCATGCCCACATGCGTACTGGCATAACCCATTACAATGCCGCTATCGACATCTTTCTCTTCAGGGTGACCAGGATCTTGCACGCGCAGGGAGCCATTCATTAACTTGTAAGCGGCACCGAGATCCAATGACACTATATCGTTATCCAATATTTCGTAATACAGCACGAAATCTGTGTTACTCAAATCGGTATAAGCAGTCACATTACCTTTAAAATCATGACCATTGAAGTTGAAATCAGCACCAGACATGCTGCCTTTCTGATCTAAGCTATTTTCACGAATTTTAATATTAGGGACAAATGGCAATGGATGCTCAACCGCAATCCAGTAGCTACCTTGAGCCGATGAACTGTAATCAAATGTTTGCTGTGGTTGACCTTTATCGGCAAAAGTACCGCTAGTATCGGCGCGCCAGTAGTCACCGCCTATTGTGAAACCGACCACAGTGGCCGCTTGGGCTGATGTGGCCATGCATAATCCTAATACCGCACTGGCGAGGAGAGTTTTTTTCATAATTAACCTTGAGATAGCAAGTTCGTTAAATCAATCACCGCGGCATTCGCACGCGACACATAGTTAGCCATAACCAATGAATGATTAGCGACTAAGCCAAAACCGCTGCCATTAAGCACAACAGGGCTCCAGACAGTTTGCTGAGTCGCCTCCAGTTCACGAATGATCTGTCTTAGGCTCACTTCAGCATTTTTCTTCTTTAAGACATCGGCAAAATCGACTTCAACGGCGCGCATAAAGTTCAGCAAGGCCCATGAAGCACCACGACTCTCATAGAAAACATCATCAATTTTCCACCAGCTGGTTTTCACCTGATGGCTTGCCAAGTTAGGCGTGGATTGACGCGCCGCATTATCGCCGGCTAAATCGGTATTTAAACGCTCTTGGCCAACACTGGCCGATAAACGTTGTGACATGCTGCCCAGACGTTTCTGCACTTCTTTCAACCATTCATTGAGGTTGTCGGCGCGAGCATAAAACTGTGCATCTTGATTGCTAGGGTCCATCATGCGAGCACGGTAAAGCTTCAGCAATTTAATGGCATCGCGGTATTCGCTTTCGGCACTTGGCACTAACCAGCTCGTGTGATCAATATTGAGCTTAGACTGGGCTTCGCCTAAATCTTTATCCGCTGCAGATTGAGACTGTGAGCGACTAAACTCTTTACGCATAATCAAGGCTAAATCGCGGGCTTGTTCTAATGCGCCGTATTCAAATGCGGGCATGTTATCCATAAAAATGGAAGGTGGCATCACATCGTTTGATAACCAACCGCCTTGCTTATCCAGTAATGTTTCGACCGTGAGGATCAGCGAAGTGGTGGTTGCGTATCCGACCACATTTTTATCGGTAGCCGTCAATTGTTGAGGATTGATAGGATCGGGCTCGATACTCCACCACACACTCAGGCCATAACCGATTAATACTAAAAATAAACCGACACCGGTAACTTTTTTCCATGTAATTTGCATCAAGCGACTCCTTAATGATGGTGATGATGCTCTTGCTCTGCGGCGTTTTCTGCTTCTTTACTAACAGGCAGTGTAATCGCCATTTTCTCGCCATCGTCAAACTCTAATTGCAGTTCAACTTGCTGCTCTAACACCAATGGCGCTTTTAAGCCTAGCAACATGACGTGATCCCCTGACGGCGTTAACGTTAATGTGCCATGGGATGGGATATCAAAACCTTCAACATGGCGCATCTTCACCATGCCTTGATCTTCGATAATCGTGTGTAATTGGGCATCCTTTGCCACAGTAGTACTGACGCCGATAAGACGAACCGCTTTATCTGTGTGGTTTTCAAGCGTAAAGTAGGCGGCAGTATTTGGTACTGTCTCAGGCATGGCGCGTACATGACCTTCGGTCACTATCACGCTCGCCAACGCTGAAAATGATGCACAAGATAAAACTAGACAATTAAACAGCTGTTTGAATATTGGTTTCAATGTCTTAAACTCCATGTCTACCCAATGTCGTCGTAAAGGAAACAACCCATGAGTCATATACAGGTTCAGGATGATCAGGGCGTACGTATTATCAGCTTTAATCGCCCCGATAAACGCAATGCACTTGATCTTAATATGTATAAACAACTGACAGAATACCTGATCGAAGGTGAAGCAGACAACGACATTCGTGCCTTTATGCTCCATGGCCAAGATAATTGCTTCACCTCAGGCAATGATGTTGCAGACTTTTTGAAAAATAGTGACTTAGGGCCAAATCACCCCGCTGTTCGTTTCTTATTTTGCCTGCTGGAACTCAAAAAACCGCTGGTTGCCGCCGTTTCTGGCGCCGCCGTCGGCATTGGCACTACCGTACTACTGCACTGCGATCTGGTATACGCCGATAACACGGCGAAGTTTCAGCTGCCCTTCGTCAACTTAGCACTGGTGCCAGAAGCGGGTGCTAGCCTACTGTTACCTGAACTAGTGGGTTATCAAAAAGCGGCAGAGCTATTGCTACTCGGCGAAAGTTTTAATGCCGAGACGGCCCACAGACTCAATATGATCAACGAAATTGTGGCCCATGAAGACCTACTCAGTTATGCATTGTCTCAGGCTAAAAAGTTGGCAAATCAACCGCCACAAGCCCTACAAATCACACGTCAATTAATGCGTCCGCATAAAAATCGTGTACAACACCAAATGCATCAAGAATTAGAACAATTTAGCGCTAGGCTAAAAAGTGATGAGGCCAAGAGCAGATTTCAGGCTTTTTTGAAGAAGTAGTCTGCAAGCAGTATGCACATACATGTCGCATGAGGGTCAAAGTGCCCTCTTGTTGATAGGTTTAACACCCTATTTTTTAAAAAATTCTTTCAATTTCTCAATCAAGACAAGCCTCAAATATAAGCATCACTGCAGGCTTAAACGGGTCTTTTCCATTGATCAACTAACAGTGCTAAAACAAAGTAAATCAACAAACTCACGCCAGGCATAAATACCGTCGCGCCAGCCCACAACACTCGAGTCCAAAAGCAAGACCAACCAAATTTCCATGCCATACCAGCGGCAACACCACACACTAATCGCTCTGGGCTCTCCATACGTGCTTTTACTCGTTTCATCTCAAACCTCGACTCAATTGATTGTAATTTATTTATCACTATGCCACTGAAACCAGCAAATAATGCCTGAAAACAACGCAAGACTAATTACAGGTAACAGTAGCAAAGTCATTAAAGGTGCTACAAACCACATAAGCAGATCCCCTACTTAGCGCTATATTCATCGGCACTTGCCGACTCACCTTCATTCTCAGCGCTTAAGCCAAGTTGACTGTTGAAGTCATAAATACTTTCAGCAAGTTGTGTTTGCAATGACATCACAAACTCACGCTTAGCACTGACTAACATTTCTTGTGTTTGGGTAGTTAGCGTTTGCTCAATGGTTCCGACAACATCCGATATTGGCGCGGCTTCTGCGTGTACTGCAACACTACCGACTAACGCACCTAATAACACACTCATTTGTACTGATTTTTTAATGGTTAACGTAAACATGATGGCATCCCTTTCGATTAATTAACTTGACGAAAGGAGTATTACAAACTGCGTGCCAACTTATAAAAATATTTTTAAGATTATGATTTTAATAATTTTAAAAAAATTTATGTGGACAAGATGAGATATAGGGATGGATTGAAAAATAACAAGTGGTGAAAAATACTACTCAAATTAGTAAATTTCACCATCTTTTAAGTCGAGTGGAATTACTCTACAACTTCAGCCTGAATATTCTGAAAAGCCTGCTTTACCACTTCTATCCCAGCGCCGTTTTTATGGGCATTTTCGCTCAAATAACGACGCCACGCACGGGCACCCGGTAAGCCTTGGAATAACCCTATCATATGGCGAGTAATATGATTGAGTCGCCCACCCGACAGCAAATGTGCTTCGATATAAGGCAACATTGCCTCAATCACATCCTCACGGCTGATCACCGCCTTTTGGCTGCCACATAAAACTTGGTCCACCTGCGCCAGAATATAAGGATTCTGATAGGCCTCACGCCCCATCATCACGCCATCAAGCTGCGCTAAATGGAGTTGCGCTTGCTCAAGTGTGGTGACGCCGCCATTAATGCCAATATTAAGTGTGGGATAATCGCGCTTGAGTTGATATACACGCTCATAATCGAGCGGCGGGATCTCGCGATTCTCTTTCGGACTCAAACCTTGAAGCCAAGCCTTACGGGCATGAATAGTAAAATCCGTACACCCTTTTGCACTGACCACATCGATAAACTGGGTTAAAAACGCATAACTGTCTTGTTCATCAATCCCGATACGTGTCTTAACAGTCACAGGAATATCAACCACTTGCTTCATGGCATCAACGCACTCAGCCACTAATTCAGGTTCAGCCATCAAACACGCGCCAAAGCGACCATTCTGCACTCGGTCGGAAGGACAACCCACATTGAGGTTCACTTCATCGTAGCCACGCTCAGCCGCGAGTTTAGCGCAACGCGCTAAATCGACAGGATTAGAGCCACCTAACTGCAACGCCAAAGGATGTTCTTCTTGGTTATATGCCAAGTAATCCCCACGACCATGCAATATCGCCCCAGTTGTCACCATTTCCGTATACAACAATGCATTAGCCGACATCAAACGTGCAAAATAACGGTAATGACGATCGGTCCAATCCAGCATAGGGGCAATGGAGAAACGGTGGTCGATGGTTTTACTGCGAGAATCAGCTACAGAGCCTGTTTTTACTGAGTTTTCGTTGTTCTGTTTCTGAGTCATTTTAGGTCGTTTCCAGTCATTTATTGGTTGCACCTGCCCCACATCTGCCCCACAATTCCATGGGGCAGGTAAATTCCAAGAGGTTAGTCATGGCCGGTTATACCATTGAAAAACGCAAAACCAGCAAAGGCGAATTACGCTATCGCTGTACCGTCCGGGAACATAAAGGCGAGGCGGTAGTATACCGCGAATCGCGCACCTTTGGCAGACAGTCAGACGCGAAGAGCTGGGGCATGCAGATGGTAACCATGATCGAGCGTGATGGCATCCCTGGCGCAGTGGAGCCGGTGCCAACGATCCGTGAGTTGATTGCGATGTACCGCAACCACTCAGCAATAGCCCCAACCATAGGCCGCACCAAAGCCTATTGCCTGAACTTAGTGGCAGACTGTGATCTGGCCGCGATTCAGGCCGATGAGCTGACTATCAAAGATTTGGTCGACCATTGCCAGGCCAGACGCAAAGCCGGAGCTTCAGCGGCCACTATTGCACATGATATTAGCTACCTGAGTTCTGTGTTTGCTGCAGCCAAGCCGGTGTTTAATATTGCTGTCGACAACAAACTGATTACCGAAGGCCGTAAGATCCTCAATGATCTAAAACTGGTAGGTAAGGCACAAAAACGCACCAGACGGCCAGTGAGCGACGAGTTAGAGCGCATCATCAAGGGTTTAGAAAAACGCCAGGAGCATGTCACGGCCAAAATCCCTTTCACCGAAATACTCAACTTTGCCATTTTAAGCTGTATGCGGATCAGCGAAGTGTGCAAAATCAAATGGTCTGGCGTTGATGAAAAAAACAAAGCCGTGATGGTAGAAGACCGCAAAGACCCAAGGAAAAAAGCCGGTAACCATATGTTGGTGCCGTTATTGGGCGAAGCCTGGGAGATCTTACAACGCCAGCCTAAAACAGATGAGCTGATCTTTCCCTACAACGGCAAAAGCGTTACCGCAGGTTTTCAGCGGGTCAGAAAAGAGCTTGGCATTGAAGATTTACGCTGGCACGACCTGCGCCGCGAAGGTGCCTGCCGTTTATTCGAAGCCGGTTTTGTCATTGACGAAGTCGCCCAGGTCACAGGCCACAGGAATATCAACATCCTATGGCAAATCTACACCGACCTTTTCCCAAACCGGGTGCATGCGAAGTTTGAAAGGTTGCAACAGGGTAAGAGCCAAAACTGATCTGGAAACTGGGAAAAGCGGGACGCCCACTCCCCCTTGAACCTCCCTACACATTCAAAGCTCATGTGTTTGTCGCTAATTGTTAGTGAGTCACCAAAAGACCAAAGCAGTGTTAAGCTGGCTTTCAGAGACATCCTCTCGGTTTTTGGTTGAAGCGGCTGGCTATGCATTTTTGCCAGGCTCTCTCTCGAAGGAGACAAACATGTCTGTTGAATCAAAACTTTGTACAAGCAAAATTAAAAAATCCTTAGTTACATGTGCATATAATGACAATGCATTAAAAGCAGGCTTCGGGTTTATTTCTGAGCCAGGAATCCCTCATCTAACCATCGACAGCCAATCAGGTAACGGTGATGGTATGACACATTTGTTGTATACGTTGGCACATCAACTTACGAATCAAAATGAAAATATACTTGTCGCACAGGCAGAGCGAATATTCAGTTGCAATCTGATACAGCACCGAGATATGAAAAAATTATTCGACGTCAATTGGCTATTGATTGATGACGTAAACTTTTTGCTTGGAAAGCAAGTGTCTAGTAAGTTTCTCCTGTGTCATGGCTTTTGCTTTTAGGGTTTTAGGGATACTCCCTAACCAGACGAGAAATTAAGGAATGCGAAGCAAATTCCGTATTTCTCAGTGCTGGCTTAAAGAGGTACCTTTCTTACAAGGTTACTAATTTTTACTACAGACTCAAAAAAGAGAAAAAGGCCGCCATTGGCAGCCTTCTATTACTGAAGCATGCTGTGAACTAAAATCCTGCTTTGTGCGACATTATCTCGCCATAAATCCTTTCTGCGATCATAAGCATTTCTTTATCCTTAGGATGCTTGTTTACACCTTGGTGCTCATACTTATCATTAGCCAAATCTTGACGTGGGTATATGTCGCCAATGTAAACAAAATTGGCATTGTGCTCTTGGCAAATACCCTGAATAACATTATCAACAACTGACTTACCCCAATAAGTTGAAACGCAGAACACAGATGAATGAATTTTTTTTGGAATGGCGTTAAAGATTCCATTCAAAGATATGGATAATTCTTTTGTTGCACTTTTGACATTCTGAGTGTTGTCACCAAGCTGCAAAACAACAACATCAGTATTCGCACTATTAGCAAAAAGATCTTCTAATTGGTTTTTAAACTCCAAAATTGGCGACGAATCTACTTCTAAAGGATACATATTTCTAATGTATGCTGATTGACTATTAATACCTAATAGATCAAGAAGTTGGTGGGCATAGTCCGAATTCTCATTCGACGCAGCCATGCCATAAAATCCATTCCACCCTAAATTCGGTGCTGGTTGGTGCAACGTTAGACTATTTCCGAGAATCACAGCTTGAGCCTTACCTTCAAAAGATGGCGCTTCAACTTTTGGTAAAGAGTCACGACCAAGAGCATCTGAGTAACCATCTTTAACCAACTTAATCATTGAATACGGAGGTAACTTATAAACACCAGACAAGAATCCATACCCAAACGAACTAAGCGCAAGTACAACAGCAATTATTATTTTTTTCACAACTAAACCAACGATAAGAAAAGAAAAAAAATATTATACACGATCATAACGAGTGCGTGATATGCCCATTATGGTAAATAGCGAAGTTAGTCATCAAAAACACACACCACACACCTAAAAAGGCTTCTAAAGCCGTTTTCAAACAATGAATCCCCCCTAAATCACCCAGAAGTTGGCTGTAACTTTGTAACGCTTTAGAGCCAATTAACAGAGTAAAAACACATAGCGATCGCTTGAAGCAAAAACATCATAAACAACTTGCTCAAAACGGCGATAAAGCCGCACATCTTGCAAAGTTCTCCTACTCAAGTGTCTTTACAAAGGACATGACAACAATTGAAATCCTATTTTCAGATCTAAAGGAGCTGACGTGAAAATGAATAACTTCGACCCCACTGAGCTGGAAATTGCTTTATTGCCACTGGCGGATATCAACGCGGAGTGCTTTGAACTGTCGTGGGTGTTGCATGAGGCGCTTACGCGTGCAGGATACATAGTTACCGGCCATTCTGGTTATGTTCAGGCGGCTGCAGGCGATATTGTTGCGCCTCATTTCTGGCTTTCTGTCGACGGCTATATTGTCGATTTTCGCTTGAGGATGTGGCTGGGTGATGAGGACTCAGTGCCGCATGGCATATTTAAAGCGTCGGACGCTGCTGGTTTTGATTACTGCAGCGAAGCTTATGCCTTTTCGCGCTTAACGGATTCTGAGCTATTTGACCTGTCTGATGGCATGCTTGGTGTGCCCCCCACCTCTGTGTAAAAACCGATGTCAGATTCCAGATAGATAGGAATATGGCCCTTGCGGCTCCCCCAAACCTGGGCTGATTGATCGACATCGATATTCCACTACTGTGGAATTTGTGCGGCAAGATTCCAGATAGATAGTTATGTGGAAAGAAATTGGCTGGGATCTGGCCGGGTGTTCGCGGGGTGATTCCAAAATCCCTTCTCATTTTTAGCCGCTCTCAACTGTCTTCAGTTAAGCAAACCGATTCGAAACCAGACTCTGTACAGACATAACAAAGTTCAATATTTTCAATAATTTATTGATCAAAAACCAGACGTGATACATGCTTTCTGAAATTTGGCTTTTGAGGGGCTGGGATATGTCTGAAGGCTTTTTTTGTGGTATGGCGCTACTGCTTGGATTTTTTACTGTGGTGTTTATCTGGTCAATTTATAGCTACAAAAAACACCAGGCTAAGGACCAATAGGCAGACAAAAGCTGAGGGTTGCATTTTTAAATCTGGTGGTAGCCTTGAGCTGAATATGGAATGAAAGGATTTATGTATGCACTTTACTAAAACTATTTTTTTAATGCTACTCGTTGTTATTGGTTTGGATATCTATCAAAACACGAAATTCGGCTGGTGGCTGATTTGCTTTGCCCCCACCTTGTGGTGCTTGCCCGCCATCGCCTTTGTCGCCAGGCGGCCTCTAGGTTTATGCCTGTTGTTGCTTTGCTTTATAGCTTTTTTAGTCATGCATTGGGTAGCTGCACTTGCAACGCTTTGTGCAATAGTGCTGATTTGGATGGTTAAAACAGCCAAAACACTTCCACCTCGGCCTAAATCTCGGGTCGTTATCAAAAATTATCATTTCTGGTGAGTTGTCATGAGGGGGCACGAACTTTCACATGTGAAAGTTTTGCCCTATCACAGCATCAAAAAATAATTCGCTAATAACCAAGAATTGATGCTGTGAAACCTGAAATTTAAAGCCATGAATTAGATAACTGTTTTATCAAGACTTTTTATTTTTTGATTTTGTCCAAAAAGGGCAATTACAGCGCCGAGGTTTTCTGTGGTGCGCATTCAGAATACTCCTGCCAACTCATGAACATTGGAGGAATGTATGGCTGAAACAGAAAACGAAAAATTATTAACATTAGTTGAAGTGGCCACTATGACGTCGCTTTCACAATCGACAATCAGACGCTTAATTAACGCTGGTAAATTTCCAGCGCCGCTAAGACTCGGCCAAACCGGGCGGGCTATTCGATTCAGACCGGCTGAAATCAGACACTATCTGAATAATCTTTAACGGAGGCTGGATAATGAATAATCAATCGCAGCCTTTGGACAATAAACTGGGTGATACAGTGCACGACGCTGTACATATCAAAGTTGTCGCCCGCATCCGCTCAGCAGATAAAAAAACCAATCACGGAGTTCTGTTGGAGTGGAAAAATATCGACGATGTTGTGCTCCAAGAAATTGTTTTAATCAAACATTTGATGGGAGATCACAACAAGCTTGTTCTGGAGAGACTGATTGATACCGGCTTTCCTCTCAACAAAGTGACGCAAGGATGGCAAGGACTCAGGCGCGACTTGCTTAGTCAAATACAGCATGCTGAACCAGCTATCTGTGTAGAACGTGCAGGCTGGCATTCTGAAGGTTTTGTCACTCCTGGTTGGAGCGCTCCAGTTGGAAAAACAGCTCTGTACTTATTGTGTAAAGGGCAGGATTTAGATCTTCGCTCAAAAGGTACTTTGGAACAATGGCACGAAGAAATCGGCAAACTGTGCATTGCCAACCCCATGCTAATTTTTGCCTGCGGGATCGCTCTAAGCGCGCCATTGCTGAGGGTATCAGGGGTAGAGAATGTGATTATTCATATCACTGGCGGTTCTGGTTCTGGTAAATCGACCATCACTAAATTGGCAACCTCAGTGGTAGGTGATGAATCTTTAATGCGGACTTGGCTTAGCACGGCAAATGGTTTGGCTGCCGCAGCTGCGCTACACCATGATATACCGCTATTTTTAGATGAGTTATCACAGGCCAAGGCTGAAGATATCGATAGTGCAGTTTATTCAATTACCAATGGCCGCCCTAAACTGCGCGCCAACGAAACTGGGCAATTGGCCGCTGGGGAGCTTTGGAGGACCATCGCGCTGTCAAACGGCGAGGTGACTCTGCCTGAACGCCTGGCAGAGCTGGGTAAACAACCACTGGCTGGACAACTCACCAGAGTTGTCGAAATACCAGTGTCGGGAAAATTCGGCGTTTTTGACGAACTGCATAGTTTTGCCCGGCCCGATCTGCTGGCAGATGAATTGCAACGTCGCTGCAGACTTTATCATGGCACCCTATTCCCTTCCTGGGTACGCCGCTTGGTCAGTTATGACGAGGCAGAGCTCAGCCGCAAAGTGTCGCAGCTATTGAGCTATCGTGCCGAACTACTCAAAGAAGATGCCGAAACTTTGGTTGGCCACAAAGCCAGCCCACAAGTTTTGAGAGTGATCCGGCGTTTTGCGCTGATCCAGGTGGCGCTTAGCATGGCATGCCAATTTAATTTATTGCCATGGCCGGAGTACCAAGCTACTGATGCGGTCGGCCACTGCTTCAAATTATGGCTGCAAAACCGTGGCCATGGCCTGGATACCGAAGATTACCGGCTATTCTGCCAGCTAAAACAGGCCATACAAAGCTGGCGCACCCGGATTAAACCATTGGATAGCCAGCTGAATTCAAGTATCGGCTACAGCAGACTTCAGCAAGGCGAAGAGCAATGGTTAGTCAAACCGGACGAGTTAAAGCAGGCGTTAAATCTAAGGCCGCAGTACCGCTCGCAACTGATGCTATTAGCTCAACGAAATTGGATAGCGTTTAATGAGATGGAACGTTTAACACTAAAACTAGTGCAGGGCAAAAAGTCAGCGCGATATTTTGCCTTGTGGCCTGAGCGGATCAAAAACGATCTGGCAGAACTTGAGGCTGATTAACTCGTTTCCCAGTTTTCCCAGTTTTTTTGTCATATTCAGAGGTAACCCTATGCAGACAATTTTTATGCTGCTGGCACAATTTGAGAAACCTGTAGTGCCGTTAAAAGAGATTTGTGGTGAGTACTTTGGCCTGTCGCATCAAACCGCCAGAGTCAGAGCCAATGCAGGTCAGTTGCCAATTCCGGCCTTTAGAACCAGCCAGAAAAATGACTATTTGGTGCATCTGGCAGATTTGGCGGCGTACATTGATCAACAACGTGAGAAGGAGTCGAGACGTTTGGCTGCTATTAATCCAAGGGCTGTGAGCGCCCTATCTACCCGGTAATGCGCTTTGATAAAGCGTTGCATCCACTAAGCTAAACAAGACAACAAACCAGCCCGTGAATTTCGCGGGCCTTTAAGTGATCAATAAACCACTTAATACATGTAAAACTGTCTACTTAGTCGGTTTAACGTCGACAAGTGGACACTTATACTATGAATAAGTGTATTTCACGCACAGATAGAGATTATGCAACAGACCACTGCGATCCAGCGTTTAAGTGAGCTAGACCAGCAAGGACGTTATGTATTTAACCAGCGCGATCTGGAAAAAATCTTCCCTGAAGATAGCAAACGTACCCTTCACGCTGGACTTGAACGTTTGGTACGACAGAACATTCTGGAAAGGGCGGCTCGTGGCGTCTACCTCTTTGCTTTGTCACATCATAAAAAAGGTCCAGACACTCTGGAACTGATTGCCAAAACCCTGCGGCGTGGTGAATACAATTACGTCAGCCTGGAATCCGCGCTTTCCTGTTATGGCGTAATTTCGCAAATCCCGATGGACAGGCTGACCGTGATGACCACAGGGCGCAAAGGTGAATACAAAACTCAGTATGGCATCATTGAATTCACACATACCAAGCGGCCGGTCCGTGAAATTATTCAGAGTTTCATTTCTATAAACAGGCCACTGCGGATGGCCACAAAGCAAGCGGCCTGGCGAGACCAAAAACGCGTTGGCCGGAATATTCACCTGGTTCAAAAGGAAATGCTGACGGAGGTAGATGCCAAGCTGTTCGGCAGTTCAACTCCAGAACCTGAATTTAAACTTTAAGCTGCAGTGAATAGATAAAAGCAGAACAAAAAACGGGCAAAAACGACAAAAATTTAAGACACCTGCCCCATATCTGCCCCATGACAAGTTCAGCCCTTGCCAGATAAGGGCTGCAGCCAAAATCTCACCAATCCAGCATGGGCGCAATGGAAAAGGTTCTATCGAGGGTTTTAGGCGCTAAACCTTGGTTTTGCTGGGTTTTATCTAAATTCATTATGTTCCGACTAAATAATATTCTTACTGACTGTTTTTACACGTTTAGGATGTTCTACCTTATTCAGGGAACTAAGAGGGAATCACAATAGCTTGGACGCAGCAGATTGAAGAACCTCATAAATGGTGTTATTTCGCATTCAAAAACGTGAAAAGGCTGACGGGCTCATTCACCATCAATATCTTGTCGTCTCTTGTCGTCTATGTGAAGTAAAACGGCAACGCATTATACACAGAGCAAAGCGCCATTACCAAACACCAAGCTGCAGGATCACGCTCTGCATCGAAAGTGCATCGTTATGGCACGATGACAAACTTGGCCTATGCCAGTAGACGCAAAGCGGCATGAATACTAAAAGTGGATTAATTATCTAGCGCTCAGTCCCCCTTCACCAAGCTGTAAGCGACTATCTTGCTGACTAGAGGAATAACCGCCATTTACAGCTCACTCCAGCGCCTCAATAGATTGTGATACACGCCACTCAGATTAAATAACTCTTGTTCTGCAGCCTGCTGATCTGTGAGTGTTTGAATCGATTGATCAAGTTGAAATAGCAAGCGGCGCTGACCTTCATCACGAACCATACTTTGCAGCCACATAAAGGCGGCGGTACGCTCGCCCGACAGAACTGGCGTGACCTGATGCAAGCTGCTCGATGGATACAGCACTAATGAACCCGCTGATAATTTTATGCTTTGTTGGCCGTAGGTATCTTGGATAACTAATTCGCCGCCCTGATAGCTTTCTGGTTCACTGAGAAATAAAGTCGCTGACAAATCGGTACGGATCATCCCATCAGGGGTCGAGCGGATAGCATTATCAATATGATATCCAAAGGTTTCACCGCCTTGATATCGATTAAACAAAGGCGGATAAAACTGTAATGGTAATGCGGCAGATACAAATTGTGGGTTTGCTAACAGCCTGTCCATAATCTGCTGACCTAGCGCGACGGCTACTGGGTCGTCCTTATCTAATTGCTGATTGCGCTTACGAGTTGTCGCCATCGCGCCGGAGGTTTGATTACCGTCTATCCAGCAACGCGCATCTAACTGGTCGCGCAGTTGAATCACTTCTTGTTTTGAGAAAACATTAGGAATTTCAATCAGCATCTTAGGGTTCCATAGGGCAAAAAACACGGCATGAGTTATACCGTTTATAAAACATAAAAGGCAGCCCAAAGGCTGCCGTAACAATAGCTAATGACTGATATTAAAAATGCATATCGGCACTGAGCATGACCAAACGTCCGGGCGCCATGTTAGCAAAATGCGCGGTGTAGGCTTTATCGTAATAACGCTCGTCAGTGAGGTTTTGCACATTCAAGCGCAGCGTCAGAAAGTCATTCATCTTATAAGATGAAACCACATCAAAACGCCAGTATGAAGGAATCGATAAGGTATTGGCGGTATTACCGTAAACCTGCCCCATATAGTACGCACCAGTTCCGACATTTAACTGTTCCGTAATGTCGTAAGTGGTAAACAGGCTGATGCTATTTTTGGCCGTATTAGGGAAACGATTACCATCGTAAGCGGCATTAAATCCGTTACTTTCTAGGCTAGCATCAAGATAGGTGTATCCACCAAATCCATGCCAATGCTCAGTGATATCACCTGAAAAACCAATTTCAAAGCCCTTCACTTTCTGCTCACCAACGTTTTCTTGCGGTGAATTGCGATCGGCAGAAGTCGCAACGCGAGCGTTGTTCTTCTCGATTTGGAATACTGAACCATTAAGCGATAAGCGGCCACTGAAGAAATCCCACTTAGTACCTAGCTCGTAACTTTCAGTATCTTCAGGCTTTAAATCTTCATTGTTACTACCAAGACGATCTGAACCATCGCCATTAGATGTTCCTGGCGGATTCGAAGATGTGCCCCATGCCGCATAGATACTGCCGTTGACCGCAGGTTTATACAGTACTGATAATTGGTAGTTTAAAAAGTCATCGTCATTTGATAGTGACGAAGTCGAGTTCTGTGCAGCAGTGCTGTAATCATCCCAGCGCACGCCGCCGTTAATCATCCAAGACTCATTCAACTCTATGGTATTAAAGGCATAAACTGAGCGAGTGTCCGTTTCAGTCACCGTGGCATCTGTTCCTAGCGTCACGCTGCCGACCCAAGGGTCGTGAGGATTAGGCTTCGATAGCAAAGTACAATTGTAATTAGCCAGTAGTGCATCATTACAACCCGCATTACGACCATTACCCGTATCGACCGTATAACTTAAGTTACTGGTGCGCTCGTTGCTAAATTCAGTGCCAATCGCAAAGCGGTTGGTGAATCCAGCCAGTTTAGCCTCACCCGCCAATTGTAATTGGGTCGCGAGCGTTTTAGTGACAGAGTGACGCGATTTAGTGTTACGCCATACATAACCATTGGCGACATTGCCTGTCGTGTCATCGGGGTTGGTCACAATGTAATAATTGGTATTACGGCTATACACTGAGGTCGACGTAAATTGCATGTCATTGTTGAAGTCATGGCTTATCAGCACTGAAGCTGTGTCGTCATTATTATCGCGAAAATCCCGCGACAATAAGCCATAGAAGTTATTGGGATCTACATCGGCAGGCCTACCTGTCGCTTGATCATAGGGGATCCCATAGTCAGGTATGTCATGGTTTTCAAAATGATAGTATTCCAACGTCACCTTAGTGGGTGTCGTCAAGCCAAATGTCACAGAGGGTGCAATGCCCCAGCGATTACCAGAGACTTCATCACGACCCGGTGTATTGGCATCGTGCGCCATTAGATTCACCCGCACGGCAGCTTCATCTGCAATTACATGGTTAACGTCAAGGCTGGCGCGTTTTAAAGCATCAGTACCAATTGCCACATCCGCATTAATAAAATCTTCAGCTTGCGCTTTTTTGGTCACGATATTGATACTGCCGCCAACTGCACCACGGCCGTTGTAAACAGAACTCGGCCCCTTTAGCACCTCAATTTGTTCGATGTTAAAAGTCTCACGGCTCTGGGAGCCCACATCCCGCATACCGTTAATAAACGTCGAAGATTGAGCGTCATAACCACGAATAAACGGCCTGTCACCATAGGGATTACCACCTTCACCTGTACCAAGCGTAATACCAGGTGTTGCACGCAGAGCATCAGTAAAACTTTGTGCCCCCATGTCTTTGATCAGATCTTGATTAATCACAGTGACCGTTTTAGCGCTATTGAGCAGATCATCAGTAAATTTACCGGATTGTACTTTGCGCGTGTTGTAGCCCAAATATTCGCCGTTAACCTCAATATGTTCGACTTTCTTACCAGCGACTTGTGCCTGATCCGCTGCTATCGCAGGGGTAGCTGATATAGCCATACCTATAGTTAATGAACCTAAAACATGGGCGCCGAGTGCGACTCGGCCATTGCGGCGTTTTGCAAATTTCATTAAAAGCATTCCTGTTGCGGACTAAACCCTGTAACAGATGTCCCCCACCTGTTAATCGCCCGCTAATATAAGGAAATCGCACAAACTGATCAATAACTATTATCATTTGCATTATTAGTTAACATTGATTGCATAATTTATCGTCCAGCAATGCAGGTTTTTTCATTGCCTCTGAAATTGAGAGTAGTGGAGAAAGTGAGAGTGTCTTGATGTTTAAAAAAACCGGCGACGAGCTAACCACATAAAAATATTACGTTATTACGCGAGCCGAGTCAGTTTGTGCAATGACGACTGTAATGAAATTATCTACGGGGGATATTTTAATGTTGCTGTTGAGAAATCTCGTTAGCTGCCAGACGATAGCGAATGGAGTGGTATCGCAGAATCGCACTAACCGAGATGCCACAGAGTCGGGCAATAACCGCTCTCCCCTCAGTTGTTGAATAGATAAAAGTCGAGTTACTCCATAAAAAGGCTAAAAAACTTTGCAGCATCGACACACATGGGCCACTATGAATGGGGCTAATAGTGTCGATATTGCATCATGTTTTGTATTTATGTAGCGTAAAACAGCGCCATTTGACGTTCAACGTCTTCCTGAGTAACACTTGTAAACTATGATGCAAAGCGATCGCAACCATAAATGGCACAGTGATATTGGGCCTTAGCCGCATATATCTCGGATAAATGATAAGAATATCTTTAAATTAGCCTCACATTTATAGCTGTCTCATCTAAGCTGATAGAGTGTGATCAAGATTGCTGTCGATAAGCAACTTTTCTAATAGCCTTAAGCAATGCCATTACTTCATGGTTTAGGCTCAAAAGAGGACAAACTTAGGCATGAACGTTAATTTTATTAATCCTTTCCTCCAATCTCTGCTCAATGTCATTTCGACTATGGCGAGCATGGATTTGACGCCGGGCAAACCTCAAATCAAATCAGATAACTTAGCGAAGGGGGATGTGTCTGGCCTCATTGGGCTCGTTGGCCCCCAAACAAAAGGATCACTATCGATTACCTTCGAACAAAAGCTGGTTTTGCAGATAATGCAGAATATGCTGGGCGAAAACCCGGGTAAAATTAACGAGGAAGTGACTGACCTAGTGGGTGAAATCACCAACATGGTGACTGGAGGCGCAAAAAATCTATTGGGTCAGAAAGGCTATGAGTTTGAAATGGCCACCCCTATGGTCGTGTCAGGAAAAGGCCACACTATTTCCCATAAAGCCAATGGCACTAAGATTATCATGCCTTTTACTAGCCCACATGGGACCGCTTATATCGAAATATGCTTTGAAAACTAAAAGCTTAAAATGTACCAAGCCAGCATTGCTCAAATTACATTAACGCTCCTGTCGCTCTGGATCTTATGTTTCATTTGCTGATTTAAAGCTAGATAACAAAGATCAGAACGGCTGGATTACCAGCACCTGAATATACTTTTACCATTCATTTCACTGTCTCATTTGTGTTCGATAACTGTTCAATTCGCGCGGCTCTACCCGTAAACATATCGAGTCAACCAGCCTGCACATCAAATCAGTACTTAACTGCAATGCGCTTATCTAAACCCTACTCGCTCAGCACACATCACACTGCAAAAATTACTAACCTATGACGGTTTTATTCACTGCAATCAGTAGATGCAAACATAGTGCTGATGATTCACCGCGAGACTTCACCCTAGAGTTGCCACAAATAAAAAACGGTGTTTAACACACCGTTTTTATGATTCTGTATCTCGATCTGAAGTCGCTCAAGCTAACGAGGTTCATTTCACCAGGCTAGTCTCATGAGACCAAGCACGCGAGATTAAGCTCATGAGAGTAAACTCACGAGATGAAGTTAACAAAGCTAAGCTAAACAAACCGCAACCCTTGGGGTGAGCTTAGTGACTAATTCATAAGCGATAGTACCAATATGCTCAGCGACTTCTTCTACGGGTAATGCTTTACCCCACAACAAAGCGCTATCGCCAACCTTATCCTGCGCATCTTGGCCTAGGTCGACAGTCAACATGTCCATAGAGACGCGACCAACTATGGGTACGCGACGACCATTGACCCACACGGGTGTACCTTCCGGTGCATTACGGGGATAACCATCACCATAACCAATTGCGACAACACCTAAACGGGTATCTTGCTTCGCGGTCCAGAAACAACCATAACCCACTGGCTGATTGGCTTTATGATCCCGCACCGCAATCAACTGTGATACCAGTTCCATCGCAGGTACTAGTCCGTGATTCGCACCGCAATCTCCAGTGACAGGTGACACACCATAGAGGGCGATTCCCGGACGGATCCAATCGCCTTGGCTTTGCGGCCAATACAAGGCACCGGCGGAGTTAGCTAAGGTCCTAAATCCAGGCAAGCCAGCCGTTAAGTTATTAAAAGCCGCCATCTGTACTGAGGTATAAGTGTTATCTGGCTCATCTGCACAGGCAAAATGCGTCATCAAATGAATCGGTTTTGCCACATTGGGACAGGCCATTAATCGATCGTAAACCGCTGAGAATTGCTCTGGCGTAAAGCCTAAGCGATGCATGCCTGAATCCACTTTCAGCCATACAGTGACAGGTTTAGACAACACAGTTTGCTCTAACATCTCAAGCTGAGAGCTATGGTGCACCACAGTGTCGATATCATGCCCGACGAGTAACGGGAGATCGGTGGCGCGGAAAAAACCTTCCAGCAATAACAACCGTGCTGTCACGCCGCCCGCTCGTAATTCTAAGGCTTCATCCAATCGTGCTAAGCCAAAGCCATCGGCACTGACTAAACAATTAGCGACATTCAATAATCCATGACCATAGCCGTTCGCTTTAACGACGGCCATTACGCGACTCGCTGGTGCCTGTTGACGCAACGCAGCGAGATTGGTTTGCAGTGCACTACTGCTAATTTCTGCACGGGGAAAAGGGTTCAAAATTTACCTTGCTCACTCAGGAAATAAAAAGTCACGGATATAAAAAATACATCAGCACAGCACGTCTTCTGCATACGCAAATTTACTATTTTCAAACATGAATTTAGTCTTCTTCAAACTGAGGTCCGGCATAATTATCGAAGCGCGAAAACTGCCCTTGGAAGGTGAGTCGCACTCGACCAATCGGGCCGTTACGTTGCTTACCAATAATGATTTCGGCCGTACCTTTATCTTGAGAATCGTTGTTATACACTTCATCGCGATAAATAAACATGATGAGATCCGCATCCTGCTCGATAGCGCCCGATTCACGCAAATCCGAGTTTACCGGGCGTTTATCGGCCCTTTGCTCAAGCGAGCGGTTAAGCTGCGACAGGGCAATAATCGGGATTTCTAGCTCTTTGGCTAACGCCTTTAGGGAGCGTGAAATCTCAGAAATCTCTAAGGTACGGTTATCTTTCAAGGCGGGCACCTGCATTAACTGCAGGTAATCTATCATGATCATCGATAAGCCACCGTACTCACGGGCAATACGACGCGCGCGGCTACGGACTTCGGTCGGCGTTAATCCCGAACCGTCATCGATATACATTTTGCCTTGCTCGAGCATGATACCCATAGTCGATGAAACCCGCGCCCAATCCTCGTCATCGAGCTGACCGGTACGGATTTTGGTTTGATCGACGCGGCCCAAGGAGGCCAACATACGCATCATAATCTGTTCTGACGGCATCTCGAGACTAAAGATAAGCACCGGCTTGTCTTCATTCATCGCGGCTTGTTCGCACAAGTTCATCGCGAAGGTGGTTTTACCCATAGAAGGACGCGCCGCAACGATAATCAAGTCGCCGGACTGGAAGCCAGCGGTCATCTTATCCAGATCGTTAAAGCCGCTCGAAACCCCAGTCACACCGTTATGGGGGTTATTATAAAGTTGCTCAATCTTATCGACGGTTTTTTCCAGAATGGTTTTAATGCCTTCAGGACCTTCGTTGGAATTGGTTCGCATCTCAGCGATCTTAAAGACTTTACTCTCAGCAAGGTCGAGTAATTCGCTCGAATCGCGGCCTTCTGGGTTGTAACCTGCATCGGCAATTTCGTGCGCTACGCGGATCATGTCACGCACTACGGCGCGTTCACGGACGATTTCGGCGTAAGATAAAATGTTACCCGCACTTGGGGTATTTTTCGCAATCTCACCTAAATAGGCAAAACCGCCGGCATCTTCTAATTGATTTTCAACTTCGAGCTGTTCAGAAACCGTGATCAAATCGATCGGCTGCCCCAGATCGACCAATCTGTGCATGGCAGAGAAGATCATCTTGTGTGAACGGGAGTAAAAGTCATCTTTTACGACGGCCTCAGCGACCCTGTCCCACGCTTCGGCATCTAACATCAAGCCGCCTAATACCGATTGTTCAGCCTCAATTGAATGCGGTGGCAGCTTGAGTCCATCAAGCTGCAAATCTCTTGGCTTACTTTTAGGCTTAAAAGCACCTTGTTGTGACATTAACGCTCCCAATTTCCAACAACTTAACAAAATATGATATAAAACCCGCGTCAAGCAAACAGGATGTTTACACTCGCCTGTTATCTCATTCCAACGGACACTCTAATAATCAATAAGGAAAGAACATGCGTATTGCATTGGTTGCGGCCTTAGTAATGACATCCGGCATAGCAACTGCCGACGAAGGACAATGGCAACCTTATCAAATGCCTTCTATTGCAGACAAACTCAGTGAACGCGGAATCGATATTCCTGCAGAAAAACTGGCCGATCTTACAAGTTATCCAATGAACGCCGTTGTAGGGCTGGGCTATTGTACCGCCAGTTTTGTCTCCCCCCAAGGGCTAGTTGTGACAAACCACCATTGTGCCTTCAAGGCGATACAATATAACACTAAGAAAGAACATAACTATCTCGAACAAGGCTTTTTAGCTACATCAATGGACAAGGAACCCTCTGCCGGTCCTAACGAACGTTTATACATCACAGAGGCAGTAACCGATGTCACCGCCCAAATCAATCAAGGCCTAAGCCAAGATCCACTGAGCCGTTACGAAGACATTCAAAATCACAGCAAAGAACTGATCAAGAGCTGTGAAGCCGATGCGAATTATCGCTGTAATGTCCGCAGTTTCCATAACGGCCTAGAATACTACCTAATCAAGCAATTGATGATCCGCGATGTACGCTTAGTGTATGCACCACCAGAAAGTGTCGGTGCCTTTGGCGGCGACATCGATAACTATGAATATCCACGTCATTCGGGTGATTTTGCCTTCTTACGGGCTTATGTAGGTAAAGACGGCCAACCCGCTGCCTATAGTGACGATAACATCCCTTACAAGCCAAAGAGTTACCTTAAAATCAACGCCGATGGCGTGAAAGCCGGTGACGGCGTGTTCGTCGCAGGCTATCCGGGCTCAACCAGTCGCTATAATCTTACTAGTGAACTTAAGTTTGCCAGTGACTGGCTGTATCCCACCCAAGCAAAACGCTATCAATTACAGATTGATACTATCGAGGCTATGGGACAAAAAGATGCCGACATCGCCATTAAGTACGCTGGCAATATGGCTTCAATGGCCAACCGAATGAAGAAACTCAATGGCTTGCTAGCGGGTTTTAAAGCCACGGATATCGTGGGCATTAAACAAAGCCGTGAGGATAACTTTTTAGCTTGGCTTAAAAAAAATCCTAAGCTAAATCAAAACCTCATCGCTGAGTTAGAAGTGCTACTTGCCGAGCAACAACAGGCGTTCCAAAGTAATTACTACTTTACTAATGCCCAATCGAGCACCCTGTTAACCGCAGCAAACAGCTTGTATCGTCTTGCGAAAGAAAAACAAAAGCCCGATGCCGAACGTGAACAAGGCTATCAAGAGCGTGATTTAGCCATGCTGAGCTCGCGTCTTAAACGTATCGATTCGAGTTTCGATGTCAAAGTCGATAAGACATTGTGGTTACAGGATTTAAATGCTTACCTAGGCCAATCGAATCGCGTGGCAGCGCTCGATAAAATGTTAAGTGTAAACAGTAAAGACGTAGATCTTGCGGCTAAACTCGATGGTTTGTATTCACTCACTACGCTCATAGACCAAGCCCAACGTCTGGCGTGGATGAATGCCGATGTTAACGCCTTCGAAACCAGTGCCGATCCCTTTATTCGTTTAGCCGTAGCACTTTACGACACTAATATGGCGCAGGAAAAAACGGAAAAAATCTTAGACGGTAAGTTATCAACTGCTCGCCCAGACTATATGGCCGCAGTGATCGAATACTATAAGGCCAACAACTGGCCGGTCTATCCTGACGCCAACGGTACACTACGTATCAGCTACGGTATGGTCGATGGTTATCAATCACGTGATGCACTCTACAAACAGCCGTTTACTCGTCTAGATGGCATAGTCGCGAAACACACAGGCGTAGAGCCCTACAATGCACCGAAAAAGCTCCTCGATGCGATTGCCGAGCAGCGTTTTGGCAATCATTTAGTGAAGTCAGTTTATCAAGATCCCCGCGGCTGGATTTGCAGACTCTTCTCTTGCTTAGACAAACCCGAAGAATTTAACTCAGTACCGGTTAACTTCTTATCGAGCGTTGACACCACAGGCGGCAACTCCGGCTCACCAGTCTTCAACGGTAAAGGTGAGTTAGTGGGTCTTAACTTCGACTCCACCTATGAAGCCATCACTAAAGATTGGTTCTTCAACCCAACCATCACCCGCGCAGTACACGTGGATATCCGCTATATCCTGTGGATGATGGACGAAGTCGACCATGCCGATAACCTAATCCAAGAACTGGATTTAGTCAGAAATTAATCGCCACATTAACGTATCAGGTATTAATACCTGATACGTTTTACTACCCGAAGTGAAATATATACTAATTGGCAACTAAGAAAGTTCAGCTTAGCCTGCATCACAAATAACTTACCAACCACAGATTCAACTAAGTGTTTATTGCGCTATTACTCAATATTTCTAACATAAAACACTCAATAGAACATTTTAAGCGCTATGACTTCGTTGTCAAAAGTATAACTATATTGGTTGATACCACTTACAATTCAAATGTGAAAGTCACGCTTATTCCAGAAAACTGTAACTAGAAAACAGAGTAAGAGTCAGACCTTTCTCGAGTCACAACTATCCCCGATGACTGCCCTACAGACGCTTTATCTGAGCTTTCAGAAACACAAGTGGATATAAGGCATCTTTTCCATTTCTGATCGTTGGCATCTATAGAATCAGCAATAACAGTAACGAGAGAAGTAGAAATCCCCATAGCGACTCGTAAACCTTAATTTACAGTAGAATAAATAACCCTTTTCCCATGCAGAAAAGTACAACCTTAGGCTTACTTCAATCAATGATAATCCAACTCTCCCTCCCCTATAAAGACCTTCACAATCACTAACTAACAAATTAAACGCTTACATTTGAAACATTCTGTTTACACAAAACAAACATATATGTAAGGATATGGTCGATGTTGTTACAAATCAATTCATCAGTAATAAGATGAAAAATAAAAACTACATACACAAATAGATAGAGGAAAATGCATAATGAACATTAGGAAGAAGATTATTGCGGTTGCGATTGCATCCGCTTTAGGGATGGGAGTCCCAAGTATCGCCTATGCAGACAATACGACAGCAAGCATTACGGGCTCTTTAACTGTTTCTGGTGCAAGTGCTAGCGAGTACACCGCAACGGCCAAAGATCCTAAAACTGGATTAACAAGAAATATTGAAATTGGAACTGATGGAACTTTCCGTTTCTCTAAATTACCCGTTGGAACGTATGAAGTTGCAATCAGTAAAGGTGGAATAGTGGTAGCTAAGGATACTGTGTCAGTATCTTTAGGTTCAAATGCTAATGCTACGTTTGATATTAAAGCAACAAGCGGCCCCGAAGTGATCTCTATAGTCGGTGCACGAATTAATAATGTCGATTTATCAAACTCAGACTCTGGTCTAGTTATTGATAAAGGCGAAATAGATTTACTGCCAGTAGCAAGAAACTTTACTTCAATTGCGCTACTTGCTCCAGGTACTGTTGCTGGTGATAGTAAATTCGGTCAAACGGCATCTTTTGGTGGTTCTTCAGCGGCTGAAAACTCATGTTATATCAACGGTCTTGAAGTAACGAATACAAGCCAAGGGTTAGGCTGTGGTGAAGTACCATTTGAATTCTATCGTGAATTCCAAGTCAAAACGGGTGGTTATTCAGCCCAATTTGGTCGTACGACTGGTGGTGTGATCAACGCAGTTACAAAAAGTGGTACCAACGAGTGGGATTTTGCTGCAACAGGCCGCTATATTCCTAAATCTTTAGCTTCTGAAGGTCAAATATCCCGTGGTAATGGTGGTGTTGGTGCCATATTCAGAGACACTACTAATGATGAATACAACTTATGGGAATACAGTGCTTCAGCTGCTGGCCCTATTATCGAAGACAAACTATTTTTCTATGCAATTGTAAACCCGCGTAATGTTTCAAATGACTTTGCGACCCAATCAGGTACAAGATCTCAATATGCACCTGATGACCAATTCATCAAACGAGATTCAAGCGGTGCAGACAATCTATTCTGGGGTGCTAAAGTTGACTGGAACATCACTGATGACCATAGCTTAAGCTTTTTCGGCTATTCAAACCGCAGTGATACCAACTCAGATACATACGCATATGATGCTGAAGAAGGTAAAATCGGTAATTATCTTGGGTCAAGCATAAGAAAACGTGGCGGTACGGCAAAGAGTGTTACCTATAATGGTAATATTACAGACGACCTTTCATTATCTGTCATGTATGGCAAGTTAGAAACCGAGTATACGAACACTCCAAGTAACCTTGAGTGCCCTACAGTATCTGACTCTCGCCAAATCCCTGCAGACCAAAAAATTACTAGCTGTGGACCTGGTGGCTCTGTTGGTGTGAACATTGATGAAAATACTCAAACGCGCGTTGACCTACAATATGTTTTAGGTGACCACCTGCTTAAAGCAGGCTATGACAAGCAAGAGCGATTTACATCTCACACGTCCGCACCAATTACAGGACATAGCTGGACTTACGCGAGCTTAGCACCCAATGCAGGCATACAAGGTAATGATGGTAATTTATATACGAATACAACAGGTCAACAGCTCGACTATGTTCAGGATCGTATATTTGCAGGTGGCGGTGGTTTCAACTCTGATTTGTCAGCTTGGTACCTGGAAGACTCATGGCAAGTCACTGATAATGTGATGTTAACTGCAGGAGTTAGACAGGATAAATTTGATAACCAAGGTGTTACAGGACTGACGTTCTCTTCATTTAAAACAGACTTGGCTCCTAGATTAGGCTTTACTTGGGATCCAGTCGGAGATGGCGAGTCAAAAATATACGGTACTGCTGGCCGTTACTATTTACCAGTCCCAAATAACACAAACTATCGTGCAGCATCTGGTATTAGTGATAGTACTACGTATTATACGTTCACTGGACATGATAACACTGGTGCACCTACGGGTTTAAACCCTATCGCAGGGGCTAATTCAACTGTAGTAAACTCTGTTCCAACTCCAGCAATTCAAGAAACATTCCAAAGCGAAGAAGCAGAACCGTTCAGTAAAGATGAATATATCTTAGGCTACCAAAAGCAAGTAACCGAAGAGATGGTAATGTCTGTTCGCGGGATCTATCGTGAGGTTGGAACCGCTCTAGATGATTATTGCGGTCCATTAGCATCGCAAGCAACTTGTACTTTAGTTAACCCAGGAAGTGCTGGCACTTGGTCACTAGATAATGATGGTGATGCCATTGCGGATCCAGGTAGTCGCCAAACCTATTCAGCTGAAGAGATAGGTTTACCTAAAGCTGAAAACACATACAAAGCAATTCAAGCTGAAGTCAATTACACTGCTGATAATTTACGCCTTAACTTTATATACACTTGGAGTAAGAGCTACGGTAACTTTGAAGGCGCGGTTAAGTCTGACATAGGTCAAGCAGATCCTGGCGTAACGCAGGACTTCGATTTCCCAGCTCTGATGGATGGTGCTGAAGGTTATCAAGCTAATGATCGTCGCCACGTCTTTAAGTTATTTGGTACTTATAACTTAACTGATGATCTAAGTGTTGGTTTTAACAGTACACTCTCTAGTGGTCGCCCTCTAAGTGCATTTGGTCAAGGCTACCCAAGCAATGACCCATCTGTTTATGGAAGTTATGGTGATACCTTCTATCTCTATACCAACCAATGCCCAGATACCAATGGCAATGCGAAGTGTGACCAATCAGAGAAGATATACAATCGAGTTGAACGTGGAACAGTTGGACGTACACCATGGAACTTCAACCTAGACTTATCGCTAAACTATGATTTCAAAATTAGTGATATTGACATGAGAGCAACGGTCAATGTTTATAACGTTCTAGATATTCAAGAAATAGTCTCACAAAATGAGCACTACGAAGCTAGAAGCTCCGAAGGTACTAAAAACCAATACTATGGCGCAGCATATGATTGGCAAGAACCTCGTTATGTTGAGTTTGGAATTTCTGGCCGTTTCTAAACTAGTTTTCTAAATAACAACTTAAAAACCGTCAAGATTCTCTTGGCGGTTTTTTTATTTTTGACTTGGTCATAATGTTAGCTATAAATGTTCAGCATCAAGATCAGTACAGTTACCTCATAACTCATCATATACAATCTCCAAGTAGCTAGAGAAGCTTCATGGATCCCGTCGCTTCATTTACTTTCAAATAATAACCTTATTGGGGCTACTGCAAGATTAGGTAGTATTAAGGTATAACCAACGGGTAGATACGTTTTACAGGCCACTTAATTAACTTACTGTGTAATACATAAAATGTCAGTAGCAGTAGCAACCATTTTGCCTTACTCAATACGTAACTTCATTGGATGAACCTTTGAAATGACAGGTATTTTCTAGAGTACTAAATTTCAGCCATAAAAAAACACCGCCGAGGCGGTGTCTTTTTATATTTAAAGCGAGTCGTAATTAAGCTTCTGCAACCACAGATACTTTAACAACAGCTTTAACTTCAGTGTGTAACTGAACTTCAACTTCGAAGTCGCCAGTAGTACGCAGAGCGCCTAATGGTAAACGAACTTCAGCTTTAGCCAGCTCAACACCAGCAGCAGTCACTGCATCAGCGATGTCACGGTTGCCAACTGAACCAAACAGTTTGCCTTCATCACCAGCTTTAGAAGCGATTACAACAGCTTCCAGTGCAGTGATTTTCTCAGCACGTAGGTTAGCAGCAGCTAATTCAGCAGCTAATTTAGCTTCTAATTCAGCGCGACGAGCTTCAAATACTTTAACGTTGCTTTCGTTAGCAACAACAGCTTTACCTTGTGGCAAAAGGAAGTTACGTGCGTAACCAGCCTTAACTGATACTTGGTCACCCAAGTTGCCTAGGTTAGCGATTTTATCAAGCAGAATAACGTTCATTATCAAATCCTCTATATTCGATTAGGAATACTGCAATTACTGATGTAAATCAGTATATGGCAGTAGAGAAAGATAACGAGCACGCTTGATAGCGCGAGCTAGTTGGCGCTGATATTTAGCACTAGTACCAGTGATACGGCTAGGAACAATCTTGCCGCTTTCAGTGATGTAGTTCTTTAAAGTAACGATATCTTTGTAATCAATTTCTGCAACACCTTCAGCGGTGAAACGGCAGAACTTGCGACGACGGAAATAACGTGCCATGTTGACAGTCTCCTAAGTTTTCAATTCGACATTTTCGGCATGGATAACTAAGCGGTTTTGACCATTGCGCCCCTGTTGAAGCGTCATAAAGCCTTGCACTTGTACTTCCACACCTGCTTTCAGATCTTCTGCGACGCTTTCAAAGCGTGGGCCACTCAATATCACTTGAATTTGTACGTAGACGTTGCGGAGCATATCTGCTTCATAACGCTGCGATTTGTGTTCCAACATTATCACACTGTGTGCAATACCTGCTGGGCTTTTAAAGCGTCTTGAACGAGTTATCGTTCCTGACAACACCAAGTTATTGGTGGTCACAGATTACCTTACTCAGCGATTTCTTCAGCGTGAGCTTCATCGTATGAGCGTTCGCCAGCTGGGCCACGACGTGAATCGCGCTCATCTCTAGCTTTAGCCATTGGAGATGCTTCAGTAACGGCAACTTTAGTACGCATTACCATGTTACGCAGAACTGCGTCGTTGAAACGGAAAGCTGTTTCTAGCTCTTCAATCGTCTCTGCTTTAGCTTCAACGTTCATCAGAACGTAGTGAGCTTTATGCAGATCAAGGATTGGGTAAGCCAGTTGACGACGGCCCCAATCTTCTAAACGGTGGATTGTGCCGTTAGCTTCGGTGATAACACCTGTGTAACGCTCAATCATACCTGGTACTTGTTCACTTTGATCTGGGTGAACCATAAATACGATTTCGTAATGACGCATTTATTGCTCCTTACGGTTATGTAGCCTCGGTATTGGCTCAGTCAAACCAAATGGAGGCAAGGAACGAAAAATAGTGACTGATTTGAGCGCGAGATAGTACAGAAAGCAAGCCAGAAACTCAAGCAATAACTTTGCCTCGCCAATCAATACAGGTATGATGGCGCTTCATCTATATTCGGACGTCTGACATCAGCTAACCAAGAATAAAACATAATGCTAAAAGTTATTGCGCCAATCTTTTTATTTTCCCTTTCATTTCCTGCGCTTGCGCTTGTTCCACCTGATTATCAGGAACCGCCCAGCGATTTTACCGCAGAAATCGAAGCGGGTTTGCAACTGAATACTGGCAATACCGAATCCAGCAGTTTTAACGGTCGAACCCAACTGATTTACGACACTAAGCAAACCAAGCAAGAAGCCACGCTCAAAGCCTACTTTGCCTCAGAAAAAAGCAAGACGACTTCCGAAAAATACGAACTCCAACTCCAGTCGAACTATAAACTCACTAAGGGTTATATCTTCGGACGCGGTGATTTCACTTGGGATCAATTCGGTAGTTACACGCAAATATCAACTATTTCGAGTGGTTACGGTTTTAATGCCATCAGCAGCTACAAGACCAAACTCAGTCTCGAAATCGGCCCGGGTTATCGATATAACTTACCGGCCGAATCTGTCGATATTCCTAATCCTGATGCTGAGAAAGATGTCATTCTGCGTACCGCGGCAAAGTTTTCTCAAAAACTACAGGAATACAGCAGTCTCAATGCCGATTTAACTGCCGAAATGGGCGAGAACAACAATACCCTTACCTTAGACATGAACTACAAGAATCTGGTGTTCCAAGATTGGGCTTTTAAAATCGGCATGAACATCAAATACACTGAAGTAGTTCCAGAAGGTAGCCAGCAGACAGATACCATCACCACCTTCAACCTGCTTTATACCTTTAGATAACCGCTTTTAGATAATCCGTAGCAATATAAGCAAGCACACGGCGCCAATGTCATCTTCGGCTGGCGTCAATGTTAAAGTTCCTCAACCCCCTCTCAAGTCACTTCGACATAATCTAAGGTTTTTTTGAGCAGAAATGCGCAATTAATCAAGATTTACCAACAATTTGCAACACAACATAAACACCAACCCCTGATATACTCACGGTTTATTATCAATCTTGTTTGTGTTTTCGGAGTTGTATATGACTAATCCGCTGCGCACTTTCGCCTCTTTATATAGCACCACCTTGTTAATGGTACTGGCCGGCGGTTTGCTCACAACTTACCTTGGGCTCAGGCTCTCGGTGATGAACGTGCCACAGATCTGGATAGGCGGTATGATGTCGGCCTATTATGTTGGCCTTGTGGCGGGCTCTAAGATTGGTCATAGACTTATCGCCCAAGTGGGCCATATCCGCGCCTTCGTTGCCAGTGCAGGCATAGTCGCCGCATCTGCATTGGGTCATGCACTCGTGGATGAGCTAGCAGTTTGGCTGCTCCTCAGGCTCGTTGTCGGCATGGGCATGATGTGCCAATACATGGTGCTCGAAAGTTGGCTTAACGAACAAGCCGAAAGTAACCAAAGGGGCACAGTGTTCGCGAGTTATATGATCGTATCTTACTTCGGCTTGATCTTGGGCCAAGGTGCGATCAGTATCTTCCCCGAATTAGGCCTTGAGCCGTTACTGCTGATCGCGATTTGTTTCTCACTCTGTATCGTACCGATTTCACTCACGCGTCGTCTTCACCCTGCGCCTTTGGTCCCAGCTCCACTCAAAATTGCCCATTACTGGAAAAAAGCGCCGCAGGCACTCACAACCATCGCAATTGGTAGCATGATAGTGGGTTCGTTTTATGGTCTCGCGCCCGCCTATGCTAGTAACTTAGGTTTGCCGCCTGAAAAAGTCGCCACTTATATGACAGCAACGATTTTAGCGGGATTACTGGCACAATGGCCGATGGGGAAACTGTCCGACATTATGTCCCGCAGCCGTCTTATCCGTATCAACTGTATATTGCTTGGCATCTTAGCCTTAGCCATCGCCTTAACGCCCTATCATCCAGTGATTTCGCTGGTGATGACCTTTCTGTTTGGTATTTTAGGTTTCACCTTCTATCCCCTCGCTACGGCACTGGCTAACTCACGAGTCGAACAAAATGAGCGAGTCGGCTTATCCGCCACCATTTTATTAACCTTCGGCTTAGGGGCCAGTATCGGTCCACTGATCGCCTCGACGTTGATGCAATGGCTTGGCAACAGCATGTTATATGGCTTTATGTCTGCCTGTACCTTGATCCTGTTTGTGCGTTTACGTTACGTGCATTCGCAGCAAAAAGTCGAAACCAATGTCACCCAAGATTATATAATGGCGACGGGCGACCTAGTCTCTTCACCACTGGCGGCGGCGCTAGACCCTAGGGTTGATGTTGAATCGATTCAAGAGCATATGACGCCCAGTGCTAACCTAGATGAATCTGAGCATGATTTAGGGGCTGATGGCGTCGATGACGATATTATCGACGAAAATGACAGTGATGAGGAGCAACTCGCCTTCAGTTTCGATATCGAACAAGCAGAGCCAGAAGCCGTTCAAACGGATGAAGCCGATAGCCATCAGGTTAACCTAGACAAAGCGCTGACATAAAAAGGCCAACAAAAAAGACCGATTAACTGTTTAAAGTTAATCGGTCTTTTATTACTGCTAATGCTAACTGCAACAAGTAGTTACTGCAACAAGTCGTTACTGCAAGCCTGATACCGCATGTGCGAAATCAGGCAAGCGTGAGCATATTAGCTGCGGCGCTGACGCACAGCTTCAAATAAGCAAATACCGGTCGCAACCGATACGTTCAAGCTAGACACACTTCCGGCCATAGGGATAGAGATCAGTGAATCGCAAGACTCACGGCTTAAACGGCGTAAACCTTTATCTTCCGCACCCATGGCAATCGCCAGTGACCCTTTAAGATCGGCTTGATAAAGCTCGCAATCAGCCTCGCCCGCCGTACCCACAATCCATACACCTTTATCCTGCAGGTGACGCATAGTGCGCGCAAGATTAGTCACTTGGAATAAAGGCACTGTTTCCGCCGCGCCACATGCCACTTTACTCACAGTCGCAGTTAAGCCGACTGAGTTGTCTTTAGGCACGATAATACCTTGCACGCCTGCCGCATCGGCATTACGTAGGCAAGCGCCTAAGTTATGGGGATCCGTCACGCCATCCAAAATCAGCAGAAATGGTTGCTCAGTGTTAGCAAGCAGCACATCTAAATCTTGCTCGTTCAACACTTTCGCCGCTTTAACGCGTGCGACTATACCTTGATGTTGGCTGCTTTCCGCTTTGTCATCCAAGGCTTTGCGAGAAGCGACTTGAATCGTCGTGCCAAAGGCTTTGGCCTGATTGGCCAGCACAGTTAAGCGTTCATCGTCACGACCTTGTAACAGCCATAACTCGATAACGCGCTCAGGGCTGTGTTTTAACAGGGCTTCAACTGCGTGGATCCCAAAAATAATATCTTGTTTTTTCATTTATTTCTTTCTCGTGCTCCGCTTAGCGGCTTTTGGCTTTTTAGCCGGATCTTTTACTGCTGTCTTTTTCACTTTAGTGCCCGCTTTAGCCTTAGGTTTGGCTTTGCCAGCTTCAGCCTTAGTGCTAGGCGTTGCGGTTTTGCCCGCTTTACCTTGCTTAGCGCCTTCACGATTAACACGCTCACGGGCTGTCATCGGCTTATCACGGCTGGCAGATGCTTTGCGCTTGCCACCTTTGCCGTCATCGCCCAGCATGACTAAATCAATCTGTCTGTCATCTAAGTTAACAGCAGCGACCTTAACCGTCACAGGATCGCCGACTTGATAGACTTGGCCTGTATGCTCACCGATAAGGCGTTGACGCATAGGATCGAATTGGTAGTAATCGCTACCTAGGCTTGAGATATGCACTAAGCCATCGATAAACAGCTCATTTAAGCGCACGAACAAACCAAAGCTCGTCACTGAGGCAATCACAGCTTCGAAGGTATCGCCGACGTGATCTTGCATAAACTCGCACTTGAGCCAATCGCTAACATCACGAGTCGCTTCATCGGCACGACGCTCTGTAGTCGAACACTCTTCGCCCAATTGGTCGAGTTCATCGAGTTGATAGTGGTAGCCACCATCCTGCGTCCACTTTTCTGTGGCTTCGCCTCTTTCCTTCGCCAGTAAATAACGGATCACTCTATGTAAGACTAAATCCGGATAACGGCGAATGGGCGAGGTAAAATGCGCATACTCTTCTAAGGCTAGACCGAAGTGACCTTCGTTATCTGGGGTGTAAATGGCCTGACGCATAGAGCGCAGCAACATCACTTGGATGAGTTCAGCATCGGGACGGTCAGCAATTTGCAGCATCACGTTCTGGTAATCTGACGGCGTTGGCTCAAGTCCGCCAGGCATAGTCAAACCACGCTCAGCAAGGAACTCTTTAAAGTTCGCCAACTTTTGCTCAGATGGCGCTTCATGCACTCGGTACAGCACTTCGCCTTTGTGTTTCTTAACAAATTTAGCAGCAGAAACGTTGGCTAAAATCATACATTCTTCAATGATTTTATGTGCTTGATTACGACCACGTGGCACGATTTTATCAATCTTGCGCTGCTCATTGAAAATGAACTGCGTTTCCATGGTTTCAAACGCAATCGCACCACGCTCAGCTCTTTGCTCATCTAGCGCTAAATACAACGACTGTAAACACTGCAGATGCGGGAACAAGGATTCATGCTCAGGCGCAATTGGACCGCCTTCTAACATCTCCGCCACTTGGGTATAAGTGAAACGGGCATGGGAATACATCACCGCCGGATAAAACTTATAACCCGACAACTTGCCTTTGGCAGACACTGTCATCTCGGCGACCATACATAAACGGTCGACGTGAGGATTAAGCGAACATAGGCCGTTGGAGATTTTCTCCGGCAGCATAGGGATCACTTGCGATGGGAAATACACTGAGTTACCACGGGCACGCGCTTCGGTATCTAAAGCCGAATCGGTGCGAACATAATAACTAACATCAGCAATCGCAACCCATAAACGCCAGCCGCCACCGGCTTTTTTCTCCGCATACACGGCATCGTCAAAATCGCGGGCGTCTTCGCCGTCGATAGTCACTAATGGCAGATGACGTAAATCTACACGGCCGACTTTATCGGCGTCGGTCACTTCATCGGGAATTCGGCGCAGTTTCTTCTCGATCACAGGTGACCAAGTATGGGGTAAGTCGTAGTTACGCAGGGCGATTTCGATTTCCATCCCCGGCGCCATTTGCTTACCAAGCACTTCAGTCACTTTACCCGCAGCCTTAACAAAACGACCTGGGCGACGCGTTAATTCAACCACAACCACATCGCCTTGACGGGCGCCGTTGCGATCTTCATTCGCGACTAAGATTTCTTGGGTAATACGCTTATCATCGGCAATGACAAATGCCATACCGCTATCAACATGATAACGGCCAACAATCGCGGCACTGCGCGGCTGGATCAAACGCACCAAACGCGCTTCGCGGCGACCACGACGATCTGTGCCCGCTTTTTGCGCCAGCACTTTATCACCGTGGAAATACATCAGCATATCGCGGTTCGAAATAAATAAGTCATCACCGCCTTCATCGGGTTTGAAAAAGCCGAAGCCTTCTCTGTGTCCGAGTACAGTGCCGGGGATAAGATCCATTTTCTCGGGCAAGCCATAGCTCTGCCCACGGGTGAACACAAGTTCGCCATCGCGTTCCATCGCACGTAGGCGACGGCGCAGGGCCTCAAGTTGTTCTTCCTCTTGGATGTTTAACGCCGCAGCAATACTGTCACGAGTGATAGGTGATTTCTGAGAACGTAAGTAATCGATAATATACTCACGGCTTGGGATAGGGTTTTCGTACTTATCCTGTTCACGCTCAAAATGAGGGTCTTTGATCATTCAATATCCAAATAATGTGTCTCTAGATTAAGAGACCACTTAACGGGTTCGCAACTGTTCTTGCTGGGCCCGCGCCACTGCACTGGGGGGCATTTTAGCTGCTAACACCTGCAGTAAAGACAAGGCTTTTTTCTTCGTTGCCTCGTCCGCAAAAACATCGTTATATAACCAGTGATAGGCCATCTCGTAATCTCTAGGACTACCATAACCTTCACCGAATAAACGCACTAACATCATACGAGCGGGTAAATCACCACTTGCAGCCGCAGGCAGTAAATAATGCACTGCTCTGTCTTTATTGCGGATGACAAATTTCCCACTCTGATAATACTCGGCAAGCTTTAACATCGCTTCTGAGCTACCTTGTTCGGCCGAGTCACGTAACAAAGCAATACCCTTCACAGGGTTTGCCTTTACACAGGTTCCATAATTGAGCATTTCGCCCCACAGGAATTGATATAAAGGCTGTTTTAAGACTTGGGCTCGCGCCTCAATGTCTTGGACTAACTGGCAATCATCACGCTTCACTTTCGCTAAATATTGATCGCTACGGATCAAATCAAGCAATTGATCTTGGCTATAAATATCCACCGCCTGCGTTTCAGCAAAGCACATTGAAGATACTAAAGGCAGTAGCGCAACTAGTGCTGTACGTAGCATAACGACTCTCAATGACAATAGGGTGAATACTTGCATCGGCAGTATAACCTATTTCTTGAGCTTGAGCTGAATTTCTAACCGCAGAATTAAACAGAGAAAGGCATAAAGAAGCAGAGAAAAAGGCCGTGAAACACGGCCTTAACAGGTCTTAATTGAACGGATTAACCAAAATCATGGTTTCGTTACGGTCAGGACCAGTAGAGATAATGTCGATTGGTGTTTCTAATAGCTCTTCAAGACGCTTGATATAATTGATCGCTGCCGGTGGCAGTTGCTCAATGGATGTCGCGCCAAAAGTCGACTCGCTCCAACCTGGCATAGTTTCATAAACAGGCGTAACCAGTTCATAACCTTCAGCCGCAAGCGGGGTCACTTTAGAGATAGTGCCATCAGGATTCTGATAACCCACACAAATCTTCACTTCTTTCAGACCATCAAGTACATCTAACTTAGTCAAGCAGAAGCCACTCACACTGTTGATTTGAACTGCGCGGCGCATTGCCACAGCATCCAACCAACCAGGACGACGCTTACGACCCGTTGTCGCACCAAACTCATGACCTTTAGTACCTAAATGATCACCAACTTCACATAACAGTTCAGTTGGGAATGGACCTGCACCCACGCGAGTGGTGCATGCCTTCATGATACCTAAGACATAGTCTAAGTGACGCGGACCAAAACCTGAACCCGTCGCAACACCACCGGCAGTGGTATTTGAAGAGGTTACAAAAGGATAAGTTCCGTGGTCGATGTCGAGTAATGTACCTTGAGCGCCTTCGAACAGGATTGGCTCACCGGCTTTACGCGCAGTATCCAACAGTTCAGTCACGTCAACACACATGCTCTTCAGATAATCGGCCATAGCCAAAGCATCTGCTAGCGTTTGCTCGTAATCAACAGCTTCGACTTGATAGTACTCTGTCAGCATAAAGTTATGGTATTTCATAACTTCTTTCAGCTTTTCAGCAAACAGTTCAGCATTGAACAGGTCGCCAACTCGCAGACCGCGACGGGAGATCTTGTCTTCATACGCAGGTCCGATACCACGGCCAGTTGTACCAATAGCTTTATTGCCACGTGCTTTTTCACGTGCGATATCTAAGGCGCAATGGAATGGTAGGATCAGCGGACACGCTTCAGAGATCAACAGACGTTCCTCAACAGGAACACCACGATCTTTCAGCATGTTGATCTCTTTCATCAGGGCGTCAGGTGCAAGCACCACACCGTTGCCAATAATGCATTTCACATTATCGCGCAGGATACCCGATGGGATCAGATGAAGAACGGTTTTATCACCATCGATAACCAAGGTATGACCAGCATTGTGGCCGCCTTGATAGCGAACTACATATTTTGCCTGTTCTGTTAGAAGGTCGACAATCTTACCTTTTCCTTCGTCACCCCATTGGGTGCCGAGAACAACTACGTTTTTGCCCATTATTTGCTGCAAGGTTGCGGTTAAAAAAGAATTTTAACAGATCTTAGTAAGCAAGGGCAAGCAGGCTGTTTTTTACGCAAAAATCACCAGGATCACCACTCCTGCCGTGACTAATGCGCCACCGAGTCGCTGGATAACCTGCTGATTTTGATGGGAGAGCTCATTTAAATAACGACGCCACTTGTTCGGAAAGAGTAAGGGGCCGACTCCCTCTAAAAGTAATACAAGTGCTACTGCCAGCATAAAAACTTGAAAAGTCATGTGCACCTCAAACTCAGTCGTTCAATACACATTTATTGTATATCAGCCCACTCCAACAACAGAGTCTCTTATTTAAATGAATTCGCCAGTACCGTAAATTTTAGCTAATAAAAAACCCAGCATAGGCTGGGTTTTTTGATATTCCAAAAACGAATTAACGCTTAGAGAATTGTGGCTTACGACGTGCTTTACGTAGACCCACTTTCTTACGCTCAACTTTACGAGCGTCACGGGTAACGAAACCAGCAGAACGTAGTGATGGACGCAGTGCTTCATCTAATTGCATCAGAGCACGGGTAATACCGTGACGGATTGCGCCTGCTTGGCCAGTGATACCACCGCCTTTAACAGTTACATAGATGTCCAGCTTGTCAGTCATTTCAACTAACTCTAAAGGTTGACGAACAACCATACGAGCAGTTTCACGACCAAAATACTGATCCAAAGGACGTTGATTTACAACGATGTTGCCACTACCTGCTTTAGCGAAAACGCGAGCTGTAGAGGTTTTGCGACGGCCAGTGCCGTAGTACTGAGTTGCAGCCATTTGCTTAATCCCGTTTAGATATCAAGAACTTGAGGTTGTTGTGCAGTGTGGTTATGTTCTGCGCCAGCGTAAACTTTCAGTTTACGGAACATGGCACGGCCCAGAGGACCTTTTGGTAACATACCCTTAACTGCTTTCTCGATGATCATTTCTGGCTTTTGCGCTTGCAGCTTTTCAAAGCTGATTTGCTTAATGCCACCAGGGAAGCCTGAATGCGAGTAGTACGTTTTGCCTTTCGCTTTGTTACCAGTAACAGTCACTTTTTCAGCATTAACAACGATGATGTAATCACCGGTATCAACGTGTGGAGTGTATTCTGGCTTATGCTTACCGCGTAAACGGGTAGCAATTTCAGTAGCGATACGACCTAAAGTTTTGCCGTCTGCATCAACGACGAACCAGTCACGAGTTACGGTTTCTGGTGTAGCAGTAAAAGTCTTCATTATTACAAAAACCCAAAGTTAATTTTCTGTCTCACATGCTGTCTGCATTTGCAAACAACACAAAATTGCCTTTTAGCACCCCTTCGAGCACTGACTTCGGCTTACAACTTCCGCCCAATTGGCGGAGTAACGTGGGCAGGTGGCGGAGTATAGACAAAGCTGAGTTAAAAATCACCTGATATTTTGATAAAATTTATAAAATATCGACCAATCTGGCTTGTCATCCGAAGGATTAACAAGCCAGTGGTGATTTAACACGGGAGTTAAAGCGAAACTCTTGCGCCGCAGGGTTAAGGCAGGTGCTCTGTTTTCAAATAATCGTGTGATTGCATCTCAATAAGACGCGAGCGACAACGTCTAAATTCGAAGTTAAGCAAGCCATCGGCGTAGATGTCTTCGAGTGGCACTTGGGCCGATACGATAAGCTTTACATTGCGCTCGTAAAACTCATCGACCATAGCTAAAAATCGTCTGGCGATATCATCGCCGGTCAAAAATGCGCCCATTTGCTCAATGCCGCTGACCAGTACAGTATGATAAATCCGCGCCAATTCCATGTAGTCACGCTGACTTCGCGGACCATCACAGAGCGCTCTAAAATCGGCCAACAATACGCCCTGCGCCTGCTGACGAATACTGATACTACGACCTTCGATTTCGATGTCGGCGGTAAGCACCTCTGACTCAGGCGCTAACTGGCTAAAATAACGCATAAGATTGGCATCGGCTTGTGCGTCTAACGGATGATGATAAATCTCCGCTTGCTCAAGGGTACGTAGTCGATAATCGATGCCAGAATCCACATTGAGCACTTCACAATGTTGATTAATTAAGGCTATCGCGGGTAAGAAACGTGCCCGCTGTAAGCCATTTTTATATAAGTCGTCGGGGATGATGTTAGACGTAGCGACCAGCACAACGCCTTCTTTGAATAGCGCTTGAAACAGCGTACCTAACAACATGGCATCGGTAATATCGGAGACAAAGAATTCATCGAAACAGATAACGCGATATTTCGCGGCCATCTTTTTCGCAATCACCAGCAAGGGATCGCGCACGCCTTTCAGTTCATCTAAATCTAAATGTAGCTGATGCATGAAACGATGGAAGTGAGCCCGCAGCTTTTGATCGCCAGGCAAGGCATCAAAAAAAGTATCCATCAGATAGGTTTTGCCGCGACCCACACCGCCCCAAAGATACAGGCCTTTAGGTGAAGCAGGCGCCGATTTTAAGCCGAATGCACTAAACAATTTCCCTACGATAGAACTCGGCTCTTCCGCCGCCGTTAAGTCTTCATAGACACGTTGTAATGCTTTGACCGCAATTTCTTGGGCCGGATCATGGGAGAAACCGTCACGGGTAAGATCTTTTTGATAATGCTGCCAAGGGCTTAACTGAGGCACTTTTTAATTCTCTTATGTCCTTTATTAAAACTGCGATGATATTAGCACGGCCAATGTGGCGCAGGATATATTAATGCTGAATACGACTTTTGCCTCAACGCTAAACAGCATACAAACGGCGAATAAACCTCTATGCTGTAGGTCATTTTAATCGGCAAAACTTGCTGATATCAGGGCTTGAAAAATGAGTATCTTGCCCACAGTTTTCCACTCAGCAACGAGTATGAAACAGTCGATAAAATAGGCTCAAAAAAATTAACATTTGTTAATATGATGAACTTTTTCAATTAGGTGCGTGTCCGAATGGTTACCTAGGCAAATAGCCGGTACCGATACAGATTTGATCTGGCACTCGCACAATAGCTGATGCATTACATCCAGATCGTTCAACCCTTATTTGGAGTTATGAATAGATGAAAACAAAATTATCTGTACTTTCAGCCGCAATGTTAGCCGCGACCCTGACTATGATGCCTGTCGTCTCACAGGCCGCCATTCCACAGACGGTTGAGGGACAATCCATTCCAAGTCTTGCGCCCATGCTTGAGCGTACGACACCTGCTGTTGTGTCCGTAGCCGTTACGGGGACTCATGTTTCAAAACAAAGAGTACCTGATGTTTTCCGTTACTTCTTTGGCCCCAATGCGCCACAGGAGCAAGTGCAGGAACGTCCTTTTAGAGGCTTAGGCTCAGGCGTTATTATTGACGCCGAAAAAGGCTACATAGTCACTAACAACCACGTGATTGACGGTGCTGATGATATTCAAGTTGGTCTACATGACGGTCGTGAAGTAAAGGCCAAACTCATTGGTACTGACTCAGAATCGGATATTGCATTGCTGCAAATTGAGGCAAAAAATCTTGTCGCAATCAAGTCATCAAACTCTGACGACTTGCGTGTTGGTGACTTTGCCGTTGCCATTGGTAACCCCTTCGGTTTAGGGCAAACCGTGACTTCAGGTATTGTCAGTGCTTTAGGCCGTAGCGGTTTAGGCATAGAAATGCTGGAAAACTTTATTCAAACCGATGCCGCGATTAACAGTGGTAACTCGGGTGGTGCACTCGTTAACTTAAACGGGGAATTGATTGGGATTAACACCGCAATCGTAGCGCCGGGGGGTGGTAACGTTGGTATCGGCTTTGCGATCCCAGCCAATATGGTGAAAAACTTGGTCGCGCAAATTGCCGAACACGGTGAAGTACGCCGCGGAGTACTGGGGATTTCGGGACGCGATCTTGATAGCCAACTCGCCCAAGGCTTTGGTTTAGACACCCAGCACGGCGGCTTCGTGAATGAAGTAGCCAAAGACAGTGCCGCCGAAAAAGCCGGTATTAAAGCGGGTGATATCATTATCAGCGTCGATGGCCGTGGTATTAAGTCCTTCCAAGAACTGCGAGCCAAAGTCGCCACTATGGGTGCGGGTGCTAAGGTTGAGTTAGGACTCATCCGTGACGGAGATAAGAAAACCGTTAAGGTGACCTTAGGTGAAGCAAGCCAAACCAGTGAATCTGCGGCTGGCGCCGTGCATCCTATGTTGCAAGGTGCATCCTTAGAAAACACATCTAAGGGCATTGAAATTACCGATGTCGCCCAAGGTTCACCAGCGGCAATGAGTGGCTTACAAAAAGGAGATGTGATTGTCGGTATTAACCGTACTGCAATTAAAGATCTTAAGGCACTTAAAGCACAGCTAAAAGATCAAGAAGGTGCGGTGGCACTGAAGATCATGCGTGATAAGAGCATGTTGTATTTAGTCCTACGTTAATCGACTAAATAGGTCATTTTTTCTGCCACACATAAGCATAGGGAGCTTAGGTTCCCTATGCTTACATAGATTAAACATGTTAATCTAACTCACCTTTTTCAAGATCCATCCTGCCATGACGATAAAAGACACACTATTATATCTCGGTAAAGCCACCCTTTTCGGTCTTATCATGGCGGCCATGTTTTTATTGGTAACCCGTTATTTCGATAACCAATCCCTCGGTAATAGCCTGCTACAAACCCGAGCCAACAACACAGTCGAGCTCTCCTTTGCCAAGGCGGTCCGCCGCGCAGCCCCTGCCGTTGTTAACATTTATAGCCTCAGCATAGATCAGAACCGCCCACTTAACTCGGGTTCGCTACAGGGCCTAGGTTCTGGGGTGATAATGAGCAAAGAAGGCTATATTCTTACGAATTATCATGTCATTAAAAAGGCCGACGAAATTGTTGTCGCCCTGCAAGATGGACGCAAATTTACCTCTGAAGTGGTTGGCTTCGATCCAGAAACCGATTTATCGGTACTCAAGATTGAAGGCGATAACTTACCGATTGTCCCCGTTAATCTCGACAGTCCACCTCAAGTTGGTGATGTCGTGCTCGCCATTGGTAATCCCTACAATTTAGGCCAAACCATTACCCAAGGCATCATAAGTGCCACGGGTCGTAACGGCTTAAGTTCAGGTTACTTAGACTTTTTACAAACCGATGCGGCGATTAATGCTGGTAACTCGGGCGGCGCGCTCATTGACACTAACGGCAGCCTTATCGGTATTAATACCGCAGCATTCCAAGTGGGTGAAGAAGGCGGCGGCCATGGGATTAACTTCGCTATCCCAATTAAATTGGCCCACAGCATTATGGGTAAGTTGATTAAGAATGGCCGCGTGATCCGTGGTGCTTTGGGTATTTCAGGTGAACCTATCAACCCTGTCATTGCACAAATCCTCAATCTGCCCGATTTAAAAGGTGTAGTCATTATGGGTGTCGATCCTAATGGCCCTGCGGCGCGTGCCCTCTTAATGCCAAGGGATGTAATTATTAAATACGATGGTGAAGATGTGCCAGGCGTTGAAATGCTGATGGACCGCATAGCGGAAACCACACCGGGTAAGAAAGTAATGATGACTGTGATACGCCAAGGGAAACAACAGGAGTTACCTGTGATTATCGATGAAAAGGTTGTGGTCGATAACTAGAGTGGCGCCCCTCATTGCGTAGCACACTAAAACGCAGACAACAAAAAACCAGCTTTTAAGCTGGTTTTTTTTATTGGGTCGAGATTTTAATCTCTCAGGCCTAACTCAATAACTCGTTACTGAGTACGCACAACCTGCGCGCCTAAACCTTGGAATTTATTCTCAATATGCTCATAACCACGGTCTAAGTGATAGATACGATCGACGATCGTCTTGCCATCGGCCACTAAACCCGCAATCACTAGACTCGCTGATGCGCGTAAATCCGTCGCCATCACCTGCGCACCACTTAAGGATTCAATCCCTTGGATGATGCAGGTATTACCTTCAAGCTCCATGGTTGCGCCCATACGAATAAGCTCTGGCACGTGCATAAAGCGGTTTTCGAAGATGGTCTCGGTAATGGTTGCCGTACCTTGCGCTAAGGCATTAAGCACACAGAACTGCGCCTGCATATCCGTTGGAAAACCGGGATAAGGTGCCGTCTTGATATTGACCGCCTTTGGACGCTTACCTTGCATATCGAGTTCAATCCAATCTTCGCCGGTCGTAATCTTAGCGCCCGCATCTTCAAGCTTAGCGATAACTGACTCAAGTGATGCAGGATCGGCTTTTAGGCAACGAATACGCCCACGGGTTACCGCAGCAGCAACCAAGAATGAACCGGTTTCGATACGGTCTGGCATCACGCGGTAATTACACCCCTGTAAACGCTCAACCCCTTGAATACGCAAGGTTGCACTGCCTACGCCGGTGATTTTTGCGCCCATGGCAATTAAGCAATTCGCCAAATCGATCACTTCAGGTTCGCGCGCCGCGTTTTCAATCACGGTTTCGCCATCGGCCAACGCCGCAGCCATCAGTAAGTTTTCGGTTGCACCGACACTGACCATGTCCATGAAAATGTGTGCGCCCTTAAGACGACCATCAACACGGGCTTTAATATAGCCTTCTTTCACTTCAATCTTGGCACCCATCATTTCGAGGCCATGTAAGTGTAAGTTAACCGGTCTTGCGCCAATGGCACAGCCGCCTGGCAATGACACGTCTGCGGTACCATAACGCGCCAATAATGGCCCTAAGATCAAGATAGACGCGCGCATGGTTTTCACGAGATCGTAGGGAGCGCAAAACTCATTCAGATTAGTGGTTGAAATGCGGATCTGTCCGTCGCCAAGCTCAGTCACTTCAGCACCGAGGCAGCGTAATAATTTACAGCTAGTAGTCACATCGCGAAGATTCGGCACGTTAGAAACCACAAAATCGGTTTCGGCCAATACGCCTGCCATCAGAATAGGCAGAGCCGCATTTTTAGCACCTGAAATGATCACATCACCGGCAAGCGGGGGGCTTGCCTGAATTGTTAGTTTATCCACTTTTCCTCACTAGCTAGGCATGTTGAAAACTTTTTCGCGTTTCCATTGAGTCGGCGTGAAAGTTTTGATCGTTAATGCATGTAATTCACCGCTGGCAATGTGTGCCGCCAACGGTGCATAAATGGCTTGTTGCTGTTTGACTCGGCTCATACCATCGAAGCATTCGCCTACGGCGATCACTTTATAATGGCTACCATCCGAGCTAGCGTGAACTTCTTCAAGCCCTAACGCATCACGTAAAATCTGTTCGATTAAGCTGCATTCCATGAAATCTATTACCCTATTCTCAATGCGCTTCTTCGGTAAAGAAGGCATGTAAATCATATAAATCGATGAGTTTTTTAAGTTGTGGTGAGGCAGAACTCAATTCAAGTTGGCTGCCATGTTCACGCACTAACGCCAGCAAAAATGCCATGCCAGCGCTATCACTGTATTCGAGCCCAGATAAAGACAATATCTGAGTAGACTCGCCCAGCAGTTGTTGCCGCTGTGGCCAAAGTGTAATGACATCGGCTTGGGTTATGCGCCCTTTGAGATGACAAACTGTGCCCTGTTGCACAAATTCAATCACGACTGCGACTTCCCTGATTTAGCCTTGATGGTCACTTTCTCTTTGGTGCGATCTTCGAGCATCTTAATCACAGGATCGATACCCTGCTGGCGAATCAGATTCGAGATTTCAGACTGCTTAGAAGACAGTAAGCTCACACCTTCGGCGACTAAGTCGAATGCCTTCCATGAGTCATCTTTCAAACGGCGTGCCTTAAACAGCAGTTTGATTGGCGGACGGCCGGCTTCGATGATCTGCACGTTCACATCGACCATTTTCTCTTTACTGAAATCAACTCCAGGTGAAAATTCCACTTTTTGATTGGTGTATTCAGTAAAAGCTTGGGCATAAGTCGACACTAAATAACCTTCAAAGGCATCGACGAAACGATTACGCTGATCTTCGGTTGAATCCTTAAGATATTGTCCTAAGACTTTGTAAGAAGCGTATTTATAATCAATATAAGGCATCAGCTCTTCACGAACGATCACCTTTAAATGATCTGAGTCAGCATCGATTAACGTTTTATCTTTATGAAAACGATCGAAGGTTTTATTAGCAACGGCTTTCACCATGGCATACGGGTCCTTAGTGTCGACCACCACATCGGCGGCGACAGCGCTCGTTGTCCCTAAAACCATCACTAACGGCAGTAAAAAACGAGATAAGTTTTTAAACATAGCGGTAACCCCTATTTATCCTTCGAACCCATACTATATAAGAACTGACCAATCAGTTCCTCCAACACTAATGCCGAGCGCGTGTCATCAATCTTGTCGCCATCTTTGAGCATACTGACATCATCGTCGACAAAACCCGGTGTTAACCCCAAGAATTGCTCGCCCAATAAACCCGAAGTCAAAATTGCTAAACTACTGGTTTCAGGGAATTTATCGTAACGCTTATCCATCACTAAAGTGACCACAGCCACTAACTTAACGGGATCTAAATCAATGCCACTGACGCGGCCAACCACAACACCGCCGACCTTAACGGGCGAACGTACCTTCAAGCCACCAATATTGGTGAAATTGGCTTTTATGGTATAAGTGCTATCGCTGCTTTTAACTTCAATATTGGCGACGTTAAAGACCAAGACCAAAAAAGCGGCCAATCCCGTTAAAAGAAACACACCCACTAATAATTCAATTTTTCGTGTCAACATGTTCAGCTACCACTCTGTTAATCCATCTTACCTGTGTCGAAATCCGCAGTGTTCCGTTAGCGGCCAAACATCAGGGCTGTCAGTAAAAAATCTAATGCCAATACAGCGAGGCTCGACTGAACCACAGTCTGAGTCGTTGCACGGCTGATGCCTTCCGGATTTGGGATCACTTGATAACCGCGATATAACGCAATCCAAGTCACCACTACGGCAAACACACCACTCTTGATCAGGCAGTTAACTATGTCCTGACGCCATTCGACCGACGCCTGCAGAATCGACCAAAACGCCCCGCTGTCGATACCCTTCCATTCCACGCCGACTATGTGACCACCGTAAATACCCACAGCGGTAAACATTAACGCCAGCAATGGCATACTGATCACCCCAGCCCAAAAGCGTGGTGCAATAATCTGCCTTAATGGGTCGATAGCCATCATCTCTAAACTCGATAGCTGCTCGGTACTTTTCATTAAACCAATTTCAGCGGTTAAGGCTGAACCCGCACGTCCCGCAAACAAAAGTGCGGTAACCACGGGTCCTAACTCACGCAGTAAACTGAGCGCCACCATAGGGCCTAAGCTTTCTTCGGTGCCGAAGCCAACTAAGATGTTGTAGCCTTGCAGCGCCAACACCATGCCGATAAAAAGCCCTGAGACTAAAATAATCACCATAGATTGCACGCCGACCACATAAATCTGGCGCACTAATAGTGGAAAACCTTTGCGCACCCGTGGCCAGCGAAAAATCGCCCCCCACAACATGAGCCCTGCGCGGCCAAAACCGAGCACTAACTCAATCGCGCTACGGCCCAAGTCGGCAATACTGTCTATTAACTTCACTTGCCAACTCCTTTTGCCATTAATTCTTGTTGGTAATCATTCGCCGGATAATGGAACGGTACGGGGCCATCCGGTGCGCCTTGAATAAACTGTTTCAGCTGTGGATTGTCGGCGTACTTCAATTCCTCTGGTGTGCCGTGGGCGATGACTTTTTTATCGGCCACCACATACACATAATCGGCAATACCGAGGACTTCATCCACATCGTGGGAGACCACAATGGAGGTCAGATTCAGCGCATCGGATAACTCACGAATAAGCTTCACTAACACGCCCATAGAGATAGGATCTTGGCCGGCAAAAGGTTCATCGTACATCACCATTTCAGGCTCAAGCGCTATGGCTCTAGCTAATGCGGCGCGGCGCTGCATACCACCGGATAATTCACTTGGCATCATCTGGGCGGCACCACGTAAACCTACGGCTTCGAGCTTCATCAGCACGATAGTGCGAATAATGTCTTCTGGCAGACCTGAATGTTCGCGCAGCGCAAAGGCCACGTTATCGAACACATTAATGTCGGTAAACAGCGCGCCGCTTTGAAACAACATGCTCATCCGCTTACGCAGACTAAATAATTCATTGCGACTCACGCCATGGATATCGTGGCCATCAAATAGCACTTGTCCGTGGTCAGGCGTTAATTGGCCGCCGATCAACTTTAACAGGGTCGTTTTGCCTATGCCGCTCGGCCCCATGATCGCCGTCACCTTGCCCCTTGGAATGGACAGGCTAATATCTTCATATATCACACGCTGACCGCGGCTAAACCCCAAATTACGGATCTCAACCAACGGCGTTTGTTCTTGAGTCATGCTTGATTCCGACATTTGCAAAGAGGTGATCCTAGTCTTCCTAGACTGACCAATCGAAGAGCCGCAAATTGTACGTAATTGCGCTTTAACCTACAACCGAATCGACACTATCGCCCTGCGATACTTTCAATTTGCCTCATTTACAGCGAAAATGCGCCCTAAGTTTTCACTCTGCACAGGTAAAATGTTACTTAATGTTTTCAACCTAGTTGCAGAATTGGCGATATTGGCTAATTCGTTCGCACTTAGCTCGCTCTTCGTCCACTTTTAGGTGCGATGCGTCGATATACGAGTGTGAAATAGAGGCATCCCGTGCGGTAATACCCGCCGCGATACGGGATAAATCCATTGAAATAAACGACAAAGACGATGATATTGCTCAAGACCTTCGGCCGCTAAACAGGTTATTGTGCATGAATAGCTGCCGCAGCTGAACTTGACGAGTCGAATCAATCGCTCTAGCCTGCCGCAATTGTTTTGTTGTTTTAGGGAATTCACCACAATAAGACATATGCTAAATCGTCTGAAAACAAACTAAAACTTGGCAGAAAGCCTATTACATATCATCTTTATCGCGTACCAAATTGTGCTATTCCAATCCCATCAATGGGGCGACAAAGACAATGCAAAAAGAGAGATAGACATGGTAGACAAATCACAACTGCGCCAATGGGGCTGTAAAGTTATCGACATTGAAAAGTCAGCCCTAGACAATCTTTATCAATATGTTGATTCAGCCGAATTTGCAGAAGCTTGCGAGTTGATCCTTAACTGCACAGGCAAAGTGATTGTCATGGGAATGGGCAAATCGGGCCATATCGGTAATAAGATTTCTGCCACCCTCGCCAGCACAGGAACGCCCGCATTTTTTGTGCATCCGGGTGAAGCCAGCCACGGCGATCTCGGTGTATTAGCAGATAACGATGTGATTTTAGCGATTTCAAATTCCGGTGAGTCGAGCGAAATCCTCACCTTAATGCCCGTCATCCAACGTATGGGCGTGCCCGTTATTGCGGTAACAGGTAAACCCGAATCGAACATGGCGCGCTTGTCTAAAGTACATTTATGTATTGAAGTCCCTGAAGAGGCTTGCCCACTTGGACTCGCGCCAACGTCAAGCACTACCGCGACCTTAGTGATGGGCGATGCGATTGCCATTGCGCTACTACAAGCGAAAGGCTTTACCCGTGATGACTTTGCTATGTCCCATCCTGGCGGTGCTTTAGGACGCAAGTTATTGTTAAAAGTCTGCGATGTCATGCATAGCGGTGATGACTTACCGCTCGTTAACCACGATATTTGCATCACAGAAGCCCTGTACGAAATCTCTAAGAAAGGCTTAGGCATGACGGCGATTATCGATGATCAGCGCAAGCTAGTTGGTATCTTCACCGATGGTGATTTACGCCGCGTTATCGATGCCGAAGTGAATCTACGTACTACGCCCATCGCCGATGTGATGACCCGTAACTGCGTGACCATCACAGACGGTGTGTTGGCCGCCCAAGCGCTGCAAGTGATGGACTCAAAAAACATCAACGGATTAATTGTTATCGATAAAGACCGCCATCCAATCGGCGCTCTTAACATGCTAGACATGGTTAAAGCAGGAGTCATTTAATGCCACAGCAAGGATTTTACGGCCCAATCAGTGATGATGTGTGGCAACGCGCGCAAAAGATTAAACTGTTGATCTGTGACGTCGATGGGGTGTTTTCCGACGGTCGTATTTACCTAAGCAATAGCGGCGAAGAGCTAAAAGCCTTCCACACCCGCGACGGCTATGGCGTGCGCTCGATACTCACCAGCGGTTTTAATCTTGCGGTGATTACTGGACGTCAATCCAAAATCGTTGAAAACCGTATGACGGCGCTTGGGGTAACCCATATCTACCAAGGCGTAGACAATAAGTTCGAGCCCTATGAAGCATTGCTCGCACTCTATGGCGTTACCCCAGAAGAAGTGGCTTATATCGGTGATGATATTGTCGATCTGCCAGTGATGAATGTCGTCGGTTTAGCAGTCAGCGTAGCCGATGGTCATCCCTATGTTCGTCAGCACGCCCACTTTGTGACTACGCTCAATGGCGGCCACGGTGCCTTGCGTGAACTCACAGATCTATTGCTACTCAGTCAAAATAAATTCACTTCGGCCCATGGAATGAGTATATGAGTCGTGTGACACTCGCGATTATCGCTTTTTTTGGAACGGCATTAGTGCTTTATTGGCAAGTGCAGAACAAACACAGCGGTGATACCGATAACAGAGTAAAAGATCAAAATACCCCAGATTTCATCGTTGAAGATCTGCGCAGTGTTGAGTTCAATGAACACGGGCTAGTCAATAGCCGTGTGACGGCGAAACACATGGAACATTATGATTCAACGAATCAAACTTACTTTACTCAACCTGTTTATCTTGTTTATCCAGACCAAGGTAAAGCACAATGGCAACTCAGAGCAGATCAGGGCAAGCTAAACAAGGAAACGGGCAAGGTTGTATTAGAAAACAATGTTATTATTGATGCCATTAGCCCAGAAGAACCGATCCAGACCTTGTCCACCAGTTATCTGGAACTCGATCTCAATACGATGATAATGACCTCTGACCGCACCATTTACGTCACAGGGAAAGATTTTAATATTCAAGGCCAAGGCCTTTATGCCGACCTCAACGCGCAAGAAGTGCAATTGACCAGTCAGGTAGTAGGAACATATGAAGCAAAATAACGTATTACTTGCCAGCCTAATGCTAATAATGAGCATGAGCGCCTTTGCTAAAGTCGACGACCTGAAACAGGAAGTCAAAATCAAGGCTGTGAGCCAAACGGCAGATATCAAGAACAACCAGATCATCTTCTTTGGTCCGGTTGAAGTCACCCAAGGTTCGATTAAAATCCATGCAGATCAACTGCGTGCATTTTCTGCCGAAGGTGAAAATAGCAAAATTTTAGTGGCCACAGGTAACCCTGCGACGTACAGCCAAGTATTAGACGATGGCCGTCCAGCCTCGGCGAGCGCGAAAGAAATTCGTTACGATATGGCGAGCCGCACCCTGACACTTAAAGGCAAAGCCTCGTTAGATCAAGCGGGCAGCCAAGTGACGGGTAATTTGATCCGCTACAACATCATCCAGCAAAAATTAATTGCCGAGAGTACCGGCAGTGGTGACGATCGCGTGATCACGATTATTCAGCCAGAAAGCTATCAAGATGATGCCAAACCAGACGCGCCAGCAGATAAACCTGTGAAAAAGCAGGACTCTAAATGACCCAAATCACCCTAAGAGCACAAAATCTGGCGAAGAGTTATAAGAGTCGCCAAGTGGTTAAAGACGTCAGTCTGACGGTCAAAACCGGTCAAGTCGTTGGCCTACTCGGCCCGAACGGCGCGGGTAAAACTACCACCTTTTACATGGTCGTTGGTCTGGTTAAAAGCGATAAAGGCCACATCTTTATCGACGATGATGATTTAACCGCAGATCCTATGCACCTGCGCGCCCGCAAAGGCATAGGTTACTTGCCGCAGGAAGCCAGTATCTTTCGTAAACTGACCGTCCATGACAACATCATGGCCGTGCTGCAAACGCGTAAAGAATTAAAAAAAGAGCAAAGGGAAGAAGAGCTAGAGCATCTGCTCGAAGAGTTCCACATCACCCATATCCGTGACAGCCAAGGCATGTCATTGTCGGGCGGTGAACGTCGCCGTGTCGAAATTGCGCGGGCGTTAGCAGCAAATCCTAAGTTCATTTTGCTCGATGAACCCTTTGCTGGTGTCGATCCGATTTCGGTTATCGACATTAAAAAGATTATCGAACAGCTCAAAAGTCGTGGCCTTGGCGTGTTGATCACAGACCACAATGTCCGTGAGACATTAGATGTGTGTGAACATGCCTATATCGTGAGTCACGGAAACTTGATTGCCGAGGGAACACCCGCAGAGATCTTAGACAATCAGCAAGTTAGGGCTGTGTACTTAGGTGAACAATTCAGGCTATAGTTAATCAAGCGGAGCCAATGCAGGCAATTTATGCCACCATTGGACTCCACTCAAGATGATAACAAGCGACCTCATCCAACAATAATAACGTAGGGATCAGCGGTAACATGAAAGCGTCACTCCAGCTCAAACTGGGTCAACAGTTAACCATGACGCCACAATTACAACAGGCCATACGTCTGTTGCAACTGTCGTCATTAGAACTGCAGCAAGAGATCCAGCAAGCCTTAGATTCTAATCCCCTTCTCGAGCTGGAAGAGGATCAATTCGACGCCACTAAAGACCCTGTAAACCAAACGCTATCCGATACGGATTTCAGTGAATCTAGCACCCTGCCGCCAGAAAAAGACAGCTCCACCATAGACACGGCAGAGTCGCTCACGAAAGAGTCCATGCCCGACGAACTCCCCATGGACACCACATGGGATGAAGTGTTCACCGCCTCTCCCAATTCTGGCCCCGGCGGCAGTCGTGAAGACGATATGCCCTTCCAAGGTGAGACCAGTGAAGGCTTGTATGAACACTTAGAATGGCAAAAAAACCTCACGCCGTTTTCTGAAACCGATTTAGCCATTGCCACCGCCATTATTGATGCCATCGACGATCAAGGCTATCTCACCCAAAGCACTGACGAAATCCTCGAAGCCATGGGCAATTCTGAGGTTGAGCTCGACGAAGTCGAAGCTGTACTCAAGCGCATTCAACACTTTGATCCTATTGGTGTTGCCGCCCGCGATTTAAGCGAGTGCCTGTTGATCCAACTGTCGCATTTCGCCGCTGACACGCCCAACCTAGAAAACGCCCGCATGCTGATCAAAGATCATTTAGATCTGATCGCCGCCCGCGATTTTAGATTGTTGATGCGTAAGACTAAATTAAAAGAGGATGAGTTAAGAGACGGCATCGCGCTTATCCAAACCCTCAATCCCCGCCCAGGTTTATTGATTACGCCCAACGATGACGAATACGTCATCCCAGATGTGTCAGTGTCGAAGAAAAATGGCCGTTGGGTGGTTGAGCTTAATCCTGACTGCATGCCAAAAATCAATGTAAATCAACATTATGCTTCGATGGCGCGCAGCACTAAAAGCCAAGCCGATAGCCAATTTATTCGTGGTCATCTGCAAGAGGCTAAATGGTTTATCAAGAGTTTAGAGAGCCGTAATGATACCCTGTTGAAGGTGGCGAACTGTATCGTCCAATATCAGCAAGGTTTCTTTGAATACGGTGAAGAAGCCATGAAACCTATGGTGCTGAACGATATTGCCGAAGCGGTAGAAATGCATGAGTCGACCATCTCAAGGGTGACGACACAGAAATACATGCATACCCCTAAGGGACTTTTTGAACTAAAATACTTCTTCTCTAGCCACGTCGGTACTGACGATGGTGGGGAGTGCTCATCCACAGCAATCAGAGCCTTCATTAAGAAACTGGTTGCAGCGGAAAACCAGAAAAAACCATTAAGCGACAGTAAGATGGCACAACTTCTGGCAGAACAAGGGATCAACGTAGCCCGCAGAACCATTGCGAAGTACCGAGAGGCTATGCTCATTCCGCCTTCTAATCAGCGTAAAAGTTTATAACCTACAGTGGATATCGGAGGACGTTTCTATGCAAATAAACCTGAGTGGACACCATGTCGAAATTACCGAATCGTTACGTGCATATGTAGAAGAAAAGTTTTCAAAACTTGAACGCCATTTCGAACAGATCAATAATGTGCACGTTGTGCTCAATGTCGAGAAAATGCAACAGATTGCCGAAGCGAGAATAAATCTTATCGGTGGTGAAGTTTTTGCTACTTCAGAGCATGCTGACATGTATGCCGCTATAGACGCCCTGATTGACAAGCTTGATCGTCAGGTTATTAAACACAAAGAGAAGTTAACAAAACACTAATAATGGAACTTTGTACCATACTGCGGCCGGAGTGCACTACCTGCGCCACTCCGGGCAGCAAGAAAAAGGTACTGGAACTCATCAGCGACTTAGTCGCTGCCCAGTACCCGACCCTCTCATCTCAAGAGATATTCGAAAGCCTAGTGGCGCGCGAAAAGATGGGGAGCACAGGTATAGGTAACGGCATCGCCATTCCACATGGTCGACTAGCCGATATAGATCAGCCCATTGCCATACTCATTAAGTGTGAAGAGCCGATAGCATTCGATGCTATCGATAAGCAACCTGTTGATATTTTATTTGCACTACTGGTGCCTGCAGACCAATGTCAGCAGCACTTAAGTACCTTGTCTTGCATGGCCGAAAAGCTGAGCGACAAGCAAATATTAAAGCAATTACGCAAGACGCATGATGAAACGGAACTCTATCAGGTAATCACTGGATGAAACTGGTCATAGTGTCGGGCCGCTCAGGCTCAGGCAAATCTGTCGCCCTAAGGGTACTCGAAGATCTCGGCTATTATTGTGTCGATAACCTTCCCTTGCCCTTAATCGGCACTTTGCTTGAGCAACTCAAAGGCAGTAACGATCTCGTCGCCATTAGTGTCGACGTGCGTAACATGCCTGAGCAGGACAAGGTCTTAGTAAAGCAACTCGCGAGCCTGCCTCCTGATACTGAGTTAACCAGCTTCTTCCTCAATTCCAGCGATAAAATTCTGCTCAAGCGTTACAGCGAAACCCGCCGTTTGCACCCTTTGTCGAAGAGCCAAGTCTCTTTGCAAGAAGCGATAAAACTGGAAGGGAAGCTGCTCGAGCCTATGTCAAAACTGGTCGATCACTACATAGATACGTCGAACCTGAATATCTATGATTTAAGCGACCAAGTCAGACAAATTCTGCTCGGCAGCGTTGATAAAGAGTTAGTGATTAACTTCGAGTCCTTTGGCTTTAAGCACGGTATGCCAACCGAAGCCGACTTTATGTTCGATGTACGCTTCTTGCCTAACCCACACTGGGAACTGGCGCTGCGTCCATTGACAGGCTTAGATGAGCCCGTGGCTGAGTTCTTAAATCGTCAACCACTCGTGAATAAGTTCATCTGGCAAATCGAAAATTTACTGGAAACTTGGCTGCCACATCTCGAGCGCAACAATCGCAGTTATTTAACTGTGGCGATTGGCTGCACGGGTGGGCAACACAGATCGGTTTACGTCGCAGAGCAATTGGCTAAACGCTTTAGTAACGGTAAACATAAAGTTTATGCCCGCCATCGAGAGCTGAATAATGCCAAAGCTTGAACGTCAGATCACTATCTGTAACAAACTGGGATTACATGCCCGTGCCGCCACTAAGTTGGTGGTACTGGCATCCGAGTTTGATGCGACCATCACCTTAATACAAGGCGATAAACAGGCATCCGCCGCCAGCGTGCTCGGCTTATTGATGCTTGAGACTGGCATGGGTAAAACCATTAAACTTATCGCCGAAGGCCCAGATGCTGAGCCCGCTCTGGATGCCATTTGTGCCTTAATCGACGCTAAGTTTGACGAAGCCTGTTAGTTTCATTTCATACTCAGTGTTCCACACAGGCACTCAGATTAGTACACCTCACATTTAGCACTGCTTATTTGTGCAGTTCACATCTCGTTTCAAAAGCTTGGCGACACATTTGTCGCTCGACGACACGAACCATAGGCGATTACACTAGCGAGCATTACCGCTGACTCATCTTAGTTTTAGCCGCCTTAATCTATGCGTAAAACGCATGACCTATGCCAGAGCGCTCTATCTGTGACTGAAGCATAGTTATCGCGAAGTCACCGCTAAGTCTCAGCCCTGCGCCAAGCAGCGCACTCTCTAACCAATTTGCCGCACAGTGGCGGACAACTATGGAGGACAAATGCCCGTAGATAATTCAGAAAACGATCACACCGGACATAGTCTCGACCAGTTAAACCAAGCGCTTAGCAGTGGCATGTTTGTGCACGTGCGTAACATGCTGCAAAAAATGGCCGCCTCAGATATCGCGCTGATCTTAGAATCCTCACCACCCAGCGCCAGACAAGTGCTGTGGCAGCTTATCGATCAAGAACAAATAGGCGACATACTCGACGAGTTAAGCGAAGAACTCAAAGATCCGTTGATCCGCAGTATGAGTCCTGAGCGGGTTGCGAAAGCGACGGCGAGCATGGACACCGACGATCTGGCCTATATTCTGCGTAGTCTTCCCGATGCAGTTTACAAGCAAGTGCTGCAGTCGATGACAGAACAAAACCGCCAGCGGGTAGAACAGGCTTTATCCTATCCCGATGAGACCGCCGGCAGCTTGATGAACACAGATACCGTCACCTTAAGACCCGATGTAAATATCGATGTAGTGCTGCGCTATCTTCGCCAAAGGGGTAACCTGCCCGACACCACAGATACCTTATATGTGGTCGATAAACAGGATAAAGTGCTCGGCGGTGTCAGGCTGGCAGATCTACTGACTTGCGCGCCAAGCACCACAATTCGCAACATCATGGACCCCGATATCCAAAGTATTCCTGTGAGCATGTCCGACAGTGAAGTAGCGCAGAAATTCGAACGCAATGACTGGGTATCAGCTCCCGTCGTCGACAGCGATGGCAAGCTGCTAGGACGGATCACAATCGATGACGTGGTCGATGTTATCCGCGAAGATGCCGAGCATTCCATGATGGGGATGGCGGGGATGGACGATGACGAGGATACGTTTGGCCCTGTGCTAAAAAGTACCCTACGTCGCTCACTCTGGCTCACGATTAACTTGTTCGCCGCGCTACTCGCCTCCTCAGTCAGTAATATGTTTGAAGGCACTATCGAGCAATTTGCCACAATAGCCATCTTGATGACAATTGTCCCTAGCATGGGCGGTGTGGCCGGTAATCAAACCTTAGCGCTCGTGATCCGCGGTATTGCCTTAGGCCATATCGGCCAAAGCAACGCCCGTTGGCTTATTGGTAAAGAATTATCGATTGGTTTTCTCAATGGCTTAATGTGGTCGATTTTGGTGTTTATTGCCGTGTTGCTGTGGAAGGATGATATGGCTCTCGCGGGATTAATTGGCAGCGCCATGCTGATCAACATGACAGTGGCTGGCCTTGCAGGTGCGAGTATTCCATTGATTTTAAAACGCCTTAAAATCGATCCCGCCCTCGCTGGCGGCATGGTGCTCACCACAGTCACTGACGTGGTAGGTCTATTCGCCTTCCTCGGATTAGCGACGCTCTATCTGATGCACTAATGCACTAATGTTTTAACGCTTTAACGCTTTAACGCTTTAACGCTTTAACGCTTTAACGCTTTAACAGTTTGATTTTATAAAAAACGGCACCGAAAGGGTGCCGTTTTTTTATCTCGCTGAAAAACTAAACAAGGCTATTTTGCCGGTGGTTGAAAGCCATAACTGCTCAGTATAGCTTGGCCTTTTGCCGATAAAATAAACTCAGCTAACGGCGTTGCGGCAGCATTGGCGCCCTGCAAAACCAGCAAACCATAGTCGGCCCCCACGGCGAGTTCCTGCGGTAAGTCGATGATTTGGAGACTCGGCACTTCTTTTTTAGCCAGCACAGCATTGGTGCAATAGGTTAAAAAGATATCTGCTTGCTTGTTTTCCATCACCCAGCCATAAGGATTGCGATCTTTAGGTGGTTTAGCACTCTCAGGGCCGCCAGTCAGTTGCAATGCCTTGATCTCTAACGCGGCTTTCGCATTGGGTTTTACCGCTTCGGCCTTAGCAAAAACAGCCCAGGCATAATCACCCGCTGGGTCGGCTTTCGGGGTTGAGGTGCCAACTTTGACCTTAGGATCTAATAAGGTATCGAGTAGCGTTGCGCTCGTCACCTGAACATTATCCTGGGCAACCGCGCAGAGTTGATTACGGGCAAACATTTGCACCGCTTTCCCCTGACCCGCATCCACTAACGCCTGCGGATGTTTCATATTCGCCGAGGCAAAAAAATCGACTTTTTCACCCTCTTGAATGCGTTTTAACAGTAAACCAGATGGCGCATATTGTGCCGCAACACTCGTGTGCGACTCGGCTTGATAAGCGGCAATAATATCCTTCATCGCCGTCTTTAAACTGCCTGCGGCGCGCAATTCTATCGGCGCCGCTCCTGTGGTCACTTCGGCTTTCATCGGCATTCCTTGTACAGCAGCCACCATGATGACAGGGCTTAAACTCAAGGCAACTAACACGTGTTTGCTTATCATAGTCATATTCTCCTCTGGGCGCTAAAAGTCATTCTTGTGACTTATCCCCATACAGAACGTGAAATCGGTAAAGGGATCAAGCTGAACTCATCCCAAGGCAAACCGCTGTGATGTGATTGTGGTGCAGATCACCCAAAACACAGGTTAGAGAGGACAAATTGTCTAGCTTAAATCTGCGAGGCACTTATCGCTAAATATACCTATCACAGAAACAAAAAAGTCGCCCTCAGGCGACTTTTGTAAAACTAGAATGCTTAATGTCTATTGACCAGTCGGCGTTAATACAATCTCAACGCGGCGGTTTTGGGCGCGGCCATTGGCATTAGCATTTGATGCGATAGGACTCGCTTCACCCATGCCTTTTGATTTTACACGGGCAGAGGCTACGCCTTTGCTCATCAAGTAATTACCCACTTCACCCGCACGCACTTGTGACAGACGTAAGTTGTAAGAGTCTGAGCCACTGCTATCGGTATAACCTAATACGTTAAGCTGTGTTTTGCTGTATTCCTTGGCCACAACCGCCACTGAGTTCAGCACGCGTTTAGCGCCGTCGCTTAACTCGGTTTGATCTACGCCGAAGGTGACTTCATTAGGCATGTTCAAAATGATGTTATCGCCGCTACGGGTCACACTCACGCCCGTTGAGGCGAGTTGTTGGCGTAATTTGGTCTCTTGCACATCCATGTAATAACCAATACCACCACCGACTGCAGCGCCTGATGCAGCACCAATTAAGGCACCTTTACCGCGGTCGCTTTTGCTCGAAGAGACTACGCCAATGGCAGCCCCTGCGACGGCACCAATCAATGCACCACTGGTCGCTTTAGCGGTTTGTTGTTCGTTTGAATAGGGATTGATTGTTGTACAACCCGATGCAACTAGCGCGGTCGTCAATACCACTATGGCTAACAGGGATGGTTTAGATTGCACTGCCTGAAAACACTTCATCATTTATAACCTCTTTATATGATTAATGACTGTGAATACCGCTCAAAGGGCAAGAAATATCACTTCACACTAAGTAATACGAATGACCTAGGGATTGCCACAAGGCAGGCAGTATATACCCAAACAACCTGAAGATGCAGGATTCAGCGGGAGTTTAACGCACTTTAGGCAAGGCGGTTATTTGCAGACCTAGTGGACTAAGTTAAAAATAACCAACACGGCATAAAGTGCGTTAAAACTCGCCGGGACGGAGCGCCTAGGGCACTCCACTTCCGTGTTGCATCAATTCAAAAGGTGGCCGACATTCTGTCATTGATGCGCCTTGAATTGAAGCACCCTAGGTGCTCTGAAACTCGTATCTTCAGGTAGCTTGGGTATATAGACAATTGCGCTCGAGACAATCCTTTATCCATATTCAATTCTGCTAATCCAGATTGTAGTCAGCAAAGATACAGATTTCGGGCTTCAATCTTGGCTTAGACCGCCCTGCTCCATATCAAGCCGATGGCACCGAAATAGTGCGTCTTGCACCTTTTTTGTCAGCACTAAAAAATCACGCCGTTTTAATCGAATAAGCAAGATCATGATTTTAAACATTAAAATAAAAATTAGAATATTGGCACGAATTTTACATACTACTAAGTGAGTAGACAGTCAGACGCGGTAGAAATCGCCGAAAACTCAAGTCGACTTCAACAGGATTAATCCAAATTAAATGGACCTATCGAGACAGAAAATGAACTCGAGTATTTAGGGTCATGAAGGAGGAAGTATGAAAACAGTCATGAACTTTATCGCACTATGTCGCCACGAATGGATTTGTCTGCGCCACCTAGGTCTGAGCCAGTGGGATTTAGAACAGCGTCAATATCATCAATAAAAGGCAACGCAAACGGTCATATTTTAGTTAGAAAGCAGTAAAAGAGGGAACGCTCATGGGAATCGCAGAAAATAGTCTCAAGCTACATGTTATCACCGAGGTTAAAGTGCAAGGTCGCTTACTGTCGGATGTTGCGCGTCAATACGGTTTATCTGCCAAGGCAGTCTACCAATGGGTGCGGGAAAGCGATCTGCAACCCCAGCAAAGAGAATGCGCATTAATGAGCGAGATTGCCCAACTGCAGAAAAGGATTAAGCAGCTCAATAACGAGCTACGCACCATAGGTTAAGCGCTGCATGGCAATTGAGTGCCTGTACAACAAGTTAAACGTGCCCGAATAGACAAGGCCGGACGAGATTGCATATCGCCCTGCTGATAACGCTAACGATGTAAAAGATGTGCTAACAACAATAATAACAGCGCCCTTTTTAGTCCGGCCTTGTCGTCCAAATTGTTAAGCGAGAAAAGTTAAGAAAATTAAGAATGTTAACCAGTTTAGGCAGAGTCGGATGGGTATCTATTATCGCTCCCCAACGACCTAAGATATGAATTGTGCAAATAACAATAATAAGTGTGCTGTTTACGACTATCTGACTCTGTCACTTTATTGATGAACCCAGCGAAGATTGGGAAATAGTATTAAAACCGACAAACGAAACGAACAGAGACAATGCAAAAGTTTCGGCAAGACTGGAGAGGGAGCTATCTCCCCCAAGATCAAATATGTGAACTGTGCTCCCCCAAGTCATGAACATATTTCTCTCTCTGGTCTTGTCATTTTATTCACAGGATCAATGATGATCCAGCGCTATAACGAGTGTGGCGCGCCAAGGAAGGCTGTGATTTAGTGTGCTGTTCATAGATTGACTGAAGAGTTACCAAGGTTTCGGCAAGGATTGAGGGAGTTGTCTTCCCCAAAGATTAAATATGTGAATTGTGCTCCCCCAAGTCATGAACATATTTCTCTCTCAGCTCTTGTCCTTTTATTACACAGTTTGATGATTGCTAGCTTGTTTATAGCAACTAGGATGGACCCAGCTCCAATCGGAGATTAAGCCAAGGATTGGCTAACGCCAAAAATTAAATAACAACAATAAAATAAGTAATAAAATCAAAAATAAAAATAATAGTGACACTTAATTTTTAGCATAAAAAAGACGCTACTTTGAGCGTCTTTTTTATGGGCGAAAAACGACTGACAATTAATAGTCTTCTTCGTTTGCCTCTTGGATCCTTTGTTTACGCTCTTGCGCCTCTTCAAAGGCCGCTTGAATTTCCTCTAACACGGCACTGACATCGGCTTCGACCAGCACTTCGGTAAACTCACCGGTTAATGGCGTTTCAGGCTTCAATTCACCCGCTTCAAACAGGGCCCAAATCTCTTTGGCATATTGCGTTTTTAACAGCTCAGGAGCATACAAGCCATAGTATTGGGTCATGTTATTCACATCACGCGCTAACATCCATTTGGCATGGTTATTCGCCGCGGCATCGACGGCCTGAGGCAAGTCGATAATCACTGGCCCTTCACTATCGACTAACACGTTAAACTCAGACAAGTCACCGTGCACTAAACCCGCACAAAGCATACGTTTGACATAGGTCATCACCAACGCATGATCGTTCAGGGCTTTTTCTGCCGACATACTGACATCGTTCAATCTCGGTGCGACATTGCCCTCGGCATCCGTCACTAACTCCATCAGTAACACGCCATCAAAACAACCATAGGGCGTTGGCACGCGCACACCCGCATTCGCTAAACGATAAAGCGCTTCAACCTCGGCATTTTGCCAAGCTTCTTCCTGCTGATCGCGACCAAATTTAGAGCCTTTCTCCATCGCACGTGCTCGACGGCTGTTGCGGACTTTTCGGCCTTCTTGATACAACACAGCTTGCTTAAAACTGCGCTTGTCCGCTTCTTTATAGACTTTGGCACAGCGGATATCATCACCACTGCGTACAACGTACACAGTGGCTTCTTTACCGCTCATTAACTGGCTAATGACCTCATCGACCAGTCCTTCATCAACCAGGGGTTGGATTCGTTTCGGAGTTTTCATAGCGCCCTTATACCTTACTTAGGCATGATATGGAATACTGCGGGCAAATCTTCATACAAAAGCGGTCTCCAGCGAAAGTTTGATGAATATAGTTCAGGATTGTTAAACGAATTTTAAGTAAAAACTAATGCACTTGTGTGTTAAACACAATACCAGATTTACTGAGGACTTTGGCAAAGAAAGAGACTGAAAATGAAGCTTAAACTAAAAGAATATTCTTTTCCGCCAACCTGTATAAAGCAAGAGGTAAAACCACTGCCACTCTCCTACAGCGAACATTCAAATTCAAGACCGCTCAAATAGATATCCGAGCTAGGTTTACGCAGAAACTTAACTCACACAAATAAGGCAATCACACTTCCCACGGTCGCCGCCGCTTTCAATATTTGGCCAGCGCTGTAATACGTGTCGTTCGAATCATTCGCGTCATTAGGGGCTGTATCGGGAGTAGGCGCCTCAGTTTTGCTCATCGCAGCAACATCGGAACTGGGCTCAGCTTTGGGAGCCGCCAAGCCCAATGCGCCATAGGTAAAGGATTTCAGTCCACTTGGCTCCGCCGTATCACTGGGTTGATGAACCGATTTGGCCGTCGGTAATGAAGCAGAATGCGCCGATGAAACAGGTGAAATCATAGCTAACCCCAAAGTAGACATTAAAGTGTTAATCACAAACTAACACAATATCAGCCTGTTATCATGCATTCATCCGCTAAACTGTGATGGATTCTGCCCAACAAAACGCATCTATGGCAGTATAAATGGCGGTATATAAAGCTAGATCTCCCCCAGAAGAGCCTTTATCCTAAACGCCACAACATATAGAGAACTTGTCCATGCATTATCCTAGCCTTTTCCTCGCCCTTTCGGTCCTATCACTCACTCAATGCAGCAGCTTATCGATTGAAGAATGCGCCAATAGTGATTGGTTTGCCCTAGGACTGGCCGATGGCAACCGTGGGACGAGCGCAGGGCAATTGAATCAATATCAAAAAGATTGCCGAGAATTTAATCTCAGTGTCGATACCGCACAGTGGAAACAAGGATACCAGCAAGGGTTAGCCAGTTACTGTCTTCCCGAAAATGGCTACCGCGTGGGCTTAGCGGGAGAAAGCTATTATGGGGTTTGCAGCAATAACGCCTTCGTTGAACGTTATAATCAAGGCCATCAACAATATCTGACTAACAAACGCTTATCTGAAATAGCCGATCGCTTAAATGCCATCGATAGAGAGATAAGCAGTCTTGATGGCAAGATCAATAATCTCACCGATAAGGCCGACTTATTGAAACAGAAAAACAGCCTACTCAATGAGAAGAACCAACTGTTAGATGAAAGATCTCGCCTACGCAGACCCGATATGCGCTTCGAATTAAGATTCTAAGCCATAAAAAAACACTGGGCCCAATTGGACTCAGTGTTTAGGTTAATCATATAGGTTAGTCAGTTTCACAGTCCGCTATTTTTGTGGTAATCCAGCAGTGGATTTAACATGGACTCTTTGGCTAACATCGGCCAATTTAGCTTTTTTTAACCCTGATGGACGCAGGAAAAAACCATAGTAAAGTAGACTCGCCGACGTCCATGCAATAGCTAAACTCCATAAATCATGGCTCAAGAAGTGGGCACCGCGTAACTCTTGGCCGATACCAAACACTAGGCCTAAACTCACCCCGAAAATCAAACCAAACTTAGCTAAATGCGGACGATACTCACGCAAAACGTAATACAAGGCAACCCAAGCAAACCCGCCGCTTGCATGGCCGCCAGGGAAACATTGGCCAAATTCAGCGCCTTCAGGTAAACGGGCAAACAGGGATGAATGCAGCATACGGCCGCCAAACTCAATCACATCCCATGGGCAGGTCATATGGGTAAAGCTCTTGCCAATGCGTACCAGCAACACACTCGCCAATACGCTACAAAATAGATAAATCAAACCTTTGCGGTACGGCTTAATCCTGTCACTTCGAAAACTAAAGGCAATGCCGACTACAACGCTCACCGCCAGCAAGATAACAAAGTTACGCCCAGCAACGTGCAATACATTTTCGGTCAGCCAATGGCCTCTTAATGGCCAAGAGTCGACGCCACCCTGCCAATGAAATAACAAAGTCGCCACTTTCATATCGGCGTGAGTCCATTCAAGCCCAAAGATGATCACCGCAAACACTAACAGTGGCGCGATTAGATGCCCTTTGGCAAAATCGATAAATGTCATCCTAACATTACCTTTCAAATAGTTACTCACTCATAAATCCAATGACTAGAATATCTTGCGTTAGGGTAGCGCTGAATTCTTATCTAAAACTTAAGAAACGTAATTGCGCCGACGTTAACACAAAATTTACATCGCAATACAACTAAATTTATTCAAAAAACTCACAACATGAGTAAAAAGACTATAGTTTATAAATAATATCGCGCCTCTAGGACTGAGCATTCATGCCATACAATTTCGCCATTAATCAGTCTCAAAAAGATCGTTTATTCGCCGACATTGCTATCGACACAGACAAAATCGTAGTTCCCCAAGTCATGGTTGATAACTGGCAACAAACCTTAGATTTGCTCTCTGAATTGGTCGACACTCCCGCAGCTTTAATCATGCGTGTCCATCAAACCGATATAGAAGTCTTTACCTCGAGTCGCACTCAAGGAAATCCCTATAAAAAACACGACAAAGACAGTTTAGGCCACGGACTTTACTGCGAGACAGTGATAAAAGGAGGCAAGGAACTCCACATTCCGAATGCCCTAAAAGATAAAGACTGGGATAAAAATCCGGATATAAAACTCGGCATGATTGCCTACTGTGGCTTACCTTTACGCTGGCCCGATAACAGCGCCTTTGGCACTATCTGCATGCTCGATAGCAAAGAGCATAATTACAGCCAATCGTTTCGCAGCTTACTCGCTCGTTTTCAAAATGGTATAGAAGCCAACCTAGTCACCCTCTATCAACAGGCAAAGCTGCAACTGCACAACCAAGAGTTAGAGCAAAAAGTGCAACAACGCACCCATGAACTGGCCGAACTCAGTAGCAAACTCATCAAAGAAATCGAAAATCGGACCTCCACCGAAACCTCACTGGAATACCATAAAAGCTATGATCCACTGACGGGATTACCGAATCGCATCAATTTGATTAATAGCCTTTCGACTATGCTCGAAGAAGTGAATCGCAAGGAAAAGATTTCAGTACTCTATCTGGGGCTGCGTAATTTCAAGTCCATCAACGACAGTTATGGCTACCTGATTGGCGATAAAATTCTCACCATTCTCAGCCAACGTTTACAACACTATGCCGATGAAAATACCTTCATCGCCCGTATTGCCGGCGCCGAGTTTGTGATTATTCAAGCCCATAAACCTTCGAACAACGAAACCAACAAACTCATCAATAAAGTGCTTAGCTGCTGTAATACTCCCTTTGGCGTGGCGGATTTTGTAATCACCATTCCATCGAGCATGGGTATAGCTCAAGCGCCCATCGATGGCATAGATGCCGCCATTCTGCTGCAAAAAGCGGGGGCTGCGATGACGATCAGCAAAGCCGATGGCTCAACTCACAGCTTCTTTAATCAAGATACTCAAGCGGCTTTGAATCTACGCTATCAACTGGAATCTCACTTAGTCGATGCATTGAACAAAAACGAGTTAAGCCTTCATTACCAACCCTTTATTAACTTAAAAAACCAAAAGGTGATAGACGCCGAAGCCCTGCTGCGCTGGCACAATCCGATCCTTGGCAATGTCGCCCCAGACAGATTCATCGCCTTAGCAGAACGTAATGGACAGATTATTGATATCGGTAATTTTGTATTGCATACCGCTCTGGCTCAGGCGGCAAAATGGTGTCGCGAGCTAGACCAGGAGTTTAAAATCGCCATCAATATCTCCCCTTTGCAAATGCGCAATCCCCGTTTTAGCGAGCACATAGCTGACTTACTCACCCTCTATCAATTGCCACCGACGGCCCTAGAGCTTGAAATTACCGAAGGCATGTTGATGCAGGACGAGCATATTGCCCACAATGCCATCCAAAAGCTGCAGGAACTCGGGATCCGCATCTCCTTAGATGACTTTGGTACTGGCTATTCATCCCTAAGTTATCTACAAAAATACTCTTTTGACACCTTAAAAATCGATCGCTGTTTTATCAATAAACTCGAAGAAAACGAACAAGATAGGGAGCTCACTAAAGCGATTATTGCCATAGGCAAGAAACTGAACTTAGTCGTGATCGCCGAAGGCGTGGAAACCCTAGAACAAGATGCCTTTATTCGTCACGAGGAATGCGACTTAGGCCAAGGCTACCTCTACGGTAAACCCATCACAGCACACGAGTTTGAGCAGGCATTTATCCATAAAAAAGAGCATTAAGTTCATCCTTAATACTCTTTTTATCTCACGAATAAAAACCGACTGCACAATGCTGCGTGAATAGTCATTTCCACAGAATGTTATAACTAAAATTTAGGCGAGTAGTGCGCTAGTTTTTTACAAGATAAACAGCTCCAATAATGAAGAAACCTATAGGTAACTCAGTATTAAGCGGTAAAAAGTTGCCAAAAAATGTGATAAAAAAAACAAAGCCAACTATTTCTTATTATGCCTGCTGTAACGCTTGAATCACCCGTTTAGATAGTAATTGATATTCTTTGGCAGATTCGGGGCTAATATTAGAGTCTTGAAGATGAACAGCCTCATTTCGTAAACGCCTTAAACTTTCGAGGATTGTTATAGTTCCCTTACCCAAAGCATTGTAATCAAGATTGTGCATCTTGATGTCTTGAATTCTGAATGGCTTTTTAGGATCGACTTCAATTCCATGCCTCAGGGCAAATTTATGTAATTCTTTTTCTACACTAAGCCAAGACTCTATAACTGCACCTCTCGGAGACAATAAAGCTAATTCACTACTGCCATAATCAAAGCTATCACTTTTCGGTAACCCAACAGTTTGAGATGCAACTATTGCAGTATCTTTTAGCTCTTTTCCAAAGTCTATTTCTGTATCTTTATGCTTGAGTTTTCGTATGTTATTTAGCGTTTTACCAATATCTGCTTTTAGCATAAATACTAAAATACAGATTGATACTGGCCATGCTAAATTTTCCACGAGTTTACTAATCAGTGTAAATGTATCCATATGGCCTCTGTAGGCATAATATTTGAAGAGTGTGCATGCTCATTAATGTTACTAAAACAGTAAAAACGCGCGAAATTAACTAGCAGCTTTCATTCAATAAAAATTTTCATTGAATGTATTATCTCGCAAAATGCATTTGCTCGGGCTCCCAATCCTACTATATAAATCTGACGACTTGTAATAATTTGATTTTATATCAGATTAAACTCATCAAAGTGAGATAACGTACACAAATGTTGGAATGAGAACTATCTTAATCAGGTTGATACTTGTACGACCATATAAAGTCCATTCTTATATTCTGCTCTGAGAGCAGTCGCTGATAGCAGAGCATTTATGGGAAGATGTTGGGTAATGAGGTCAGAATATTGTTGAACAATTTTTTTGCTAACTCGACATGGGGACAGAGTTTTTTAAGACAAACTCCGATACTGAGAACTTATCTAGAATTGGCATTGTTGCACCAGTGACCTTCTAAACCATGTTTTAGAAGAGCTCTCATAGATGCTTCTTTTAAAAGAAATAGCCGGCGAGTCACTGGGGAAACAATGACAATAAATGCTGCACATCTGACGATACAATTACCTTGCTTTGGGACAGTAGCGTTTAGCTGAAGGAACAGCGAGAGGGTTAGTTAAGATTAGCATTGTTGCACCAGTGACTTTCTAAAACATGGATGATTAAAGCAGCGACCATCAACGGATAGTCGCTGCTTTACATCTCACTCATAGGGATAGGGAAGGGAAATGAGACTAGTCTGCTTTGATGACGGCTTGTTTTAGTATTTCTTGGTCATTTTTAAACACCACTAGCTCGCCTGGAGGGCTATCGCTGGTGCCTAAGACGGTGACATAACAATGATACTGGTATGGGCCGCTGCGAAATTGGAATGAATGATTCCCACCGCTACCATCGAATACGAGTTTGCCTTTATTCAGCACTAGATCTGGCTTTTCGCTCAATGACTTACCCTTTGCCCAAGCGGCATAACGGTATTGATCATTCCCCATATTATCGACACGAATCGTAAACTTAGCGGTTTCCCAAGTTAATTCTGGGCTCACAAACTCACTCACGCTCGGGTGTAATCCCGTTTTTTGCTTAGCGATCAGCTCAGCTTTCAATTTTGCCTCTGCGGGTGTTTGGTAGTTAATGGCTATAATCTTGCCATCTAAATCCAGCCACACTTCACCGCTGCCGAGCATAATGCCCCGCCACCCCATAATCTGCCAATCAGCGTCGACCTTAGAATTGGCAATCTGCTCAAGCAGTTGTGAATCGAATACTTGGTTGAAACGTACAACCATTTCCTGAGTATTTTGAATCGCTGGGATCGGATATTCACGTCCGAGGGGATAATCCACTCGTTTGGTAATCGCCTCGGGATCATTCACCTTGGCCGCATCGATGAGCCCTTGCACCAGAGGAATATATTCCTTTGGCAAAGCCTCATCGGCCGCATGCACTTTGGCATTTAAACCCATAGCACCAAATATCAAGGCGGCATAACACGCGAATTGCATTAGTTTAGATTGGCTGAAAACTGCTAATTTTATTGCCTTTAGTGGTGAGGCGAGTGACATCTTTATCCCTTACATCCAAACGTCTCTACTGAGACCAAAGGCCAAGAGTAACATAAATGCACAGGACTAAAACCTAAGCTGATTGACGCTACGCCTGACTAAGCCGTCAGCAACAGGTTAGCGTAAATCGCCAGCGCGACTGACATAAAGATGACTCCAATAATTGCATCGATAATCGGTGTCAGTCGCTGCAATTTAAGTTGCACCTGCGCCTTAGATAACATCACAGCCCAAAAGCCAAACCATGCCAGCGACAGCGATAACAACAAGACAGCGGAGGCAATTTTAGTACTAGTGGTAACGCTTGGGGTAATCAAGGCCGAAAACAGCGTTAAGAAAAACACCAATGCTTTGGGATTCAATAGATTGGTATAAAGCCCAGTCAAAAAACCTTGCTTCTGTGACATAGCGCCACCTAAGCCACCAGCAATAGACGCAGTGCCTTCAACGTCAGCAGAAAGAGCATCAACATTTGTCCCAGCATTTGTACTGGCACTCGCTTTACGTTTAGCCAGTATCGCAAGACCTGCACGCAGGGCACCAAACCCCATCCAAGCTAAGTAAGACGCACCCACAATTTGCACTAATAGATACAGAGTGTGTGAACTCTTAATAAGCAGACTCACGCCAGTCAGACTTAAAATCGTGTGGGCTAAAATGGCTATTGAAATCCCCACGGCTGCGGCAATCGCCGTGCTTCTGGACTGCTGAGTCGCAATCTTCACCATAATAGCGAAATCGGGTCCGGGGCTGATCAAGGCAACCGAGTGGATCACGGCCAAGGTGAGTAATAAAGACAAATCCATAGAGATGCGGCTCCGCAAAAAAGGTGATAAACGATAACTGAGGCTGTCAGTATGGCCATTTATCGCAGGGCTGAATTGTAATAAATTGCACGATTCTGCTTTATTCGAATTAGTGTTTTTGAACCAGTGACTTTAGAGGCAACCGTTTTCGAAATAACGGTTTTAAGTAACTGCTTTAAAAGCTGCAATCTTCAACTCTACAGCAATCGTCGAAAGACGGGGGAAACTAGAGCATACGTCGCTGAAATTGCACTGGCGATAATAGGAATGCCTGCTTAAAGGCTTTATTTAAATGGCTCTGGTCAAAAAATCCGAATTGCTGCGCCACATCCGCCACTAGAGCGCCATGACTTAAGGATTTTTTCGCTAACTCTAAACGCACCCGCTTGAGATAAGCATGGGGTGTCATCCCTGTTGCCTGTTTAAATTGCCGTAAAAACTGAAACTTACTTAAGCTCACTTCATTGGCTAAGGTTTCAAGCTGAGTATTATGCCAAGGCTCATCGTGAATTCGCTGCTTCACTAAGCTCACCTGCAACTTAGATAACCCCTGCGGTTGATTCAGTTTAGAGATGCAAGATGAAACGCCGCTTGGGTAACGCTCCAGCAGCAGATGAATAAAGTTCAGTAGGTGAGACTCGCCCGCGAGCGCACTGCATTGGCCTTCGATTAATAGTTCGTGTAGCTGAATAAAATATTGATAAAGCGTTGGGTCATCCACCATAGGCGCGCTGAAAAAGTGCTCCTTCAACCCCAGTTCTTGGCTGACTTCATTCATGTATTCCACGGGGATAGACATGACTTTCACCCGATAACCGTCGGCATCGCGGCTCTGGCCATCGTGGGTTTCGTCGGGATTTAGGGTCGATAGACTGTGCTGACCGAGTTGATAACTGCTGCCCTTATTCACAAACTGCTGCGCACCTTGGGTGACCACACCTAAGTGGTAATCCAGATGCACATGTTTATCAAAGCTGAAATGAGTGAATTCCGCCTGACTCAGTTCTATGCCTGATAAGCTGGGATGACGCCAATAGTTAATGTTTTCAACGGGTTTTGCTGTACTCATCGCTCGCGGCTATTACCTATTACATCAGTTGCAAAACTGGGAGAACTCAAATCCACTAGGGTTCATTCTAGCCTTCATCGTCAGCGCGGCAATAGTAAATTATTGCAGCCATATCGTTTGATGAAATGTGCGCATAGATTAGCGCATTAACTAGCGCATTAACTAGCGCATTAACTAGCGCATGAATGGGCATTTACATTAGCGCCGAATAAAAGCAAAAACGCCCAACTCTGTGGGCGCTTATACATACGGACTGGCTTACGTTATAAGTTCTACTCAGCGCTAAGCTCGTCAGTATCACTTACACTTAATATCGATTAAATCGATTAATGCGAATGGCTGCCGTGTCCGCCTTGGGCTTCAATCGATTGGCCTTCGCTGTTGTAAAAACCGCTGCCGCCATGTTCAATAAAGCCTTGGTTGATCATCTTAGCGATAAAAGGATCAGACTCACTGTCGCCGACATCGGCAAAATCAATATCTTGATAATCTTGGGTTAATACCACAAACGCATCGCTATCAAATGGCTCTACGCCCACCAGCTTGTACGCTAGATTCGGTTGAGATTGACCTAAGATAAACTCAGCGGGCAGGCCGATGGCATCAATCCAAACAAGCTCACTCTCTAAACCGTTAACCTTACCTTCAAAGCCTTGAGTCGCAAAACACGCCTCTTGCTTAGCTTGTGTCTTGGCCATGTGTGTCGGCAATGCTGGCGATACTACATGGTACAACTGGTCGCGATCGTGTTGAATGTTGAGTGCGCGCAAATCACCTTTGCGGTAAGTCACAGAACGTTTTTCAGCGGGGAAATAACGCACGTACTCGCCATTGCTCGACCATTCTTCAAATGTTGATCCATCACGCTGAATAATAAAGTCTTGTCCATTACGGATGAGGGTCATTTGCCATTGCTGGCCCTTGCCATTGGTCACTTGATATTGAGCCTTTAAATGCTCGGCTTGTAGCGTTGGACACTGAGTCTCTTGCTCTGCCATAGCAACACTTGGCAAAACTAAGCTGGATAACATTAGAGCCAATAGACGGTTTTTCATTAGACTTCTCACTTACTGAACAGGGTAAACACTTAAGCTTTTGTAAACGCTTTGGTATGTTAAATCGTTAGGCTAAAGGCCGATGGATGACGTATGCCACCCATCGGCACTGCTTTTACTTAGCTATTTCTTACTGCACTATTTCTTACTTCACTATGCAGAGACTAAGCAGGACTTACTTAACGGCAGCCGCTTCAGCTTTAGCCACTAAATTTGCCGCGCGGTTCATCACGTGGAAAATGTGGTTCTGCTCAACCGTACCTTGGATAAGATCCGAACTTGGGCCGCGGGCGAAAATCGCCACGTCTTCCCCAGCATGGGTCTCATCGCTTAATGGCACTAGGGCTTCTTGATGGAATCCGGCACTTTGGGTATCAACAAAGTTCAAGTCCTTACGGCCTGCGTCCACTGGGAAGTTGTAACGCTCATCGCCACCTGTTGCTAATGACGCATAGCCCATGCCGTTAGCGTAACCGACGGTGGTATATGGCAAACCGTTAGCATCGGTAGAGTTAGTCACTTCAGCAACGCCGTTGGCGTCGTTCGACTTCACTAAACCTAGGATAGGGTTACCGCGAGTTGGATAACCTGCAATGGTGAACACATGGCTGTGATCCGCAGTGACCATTAACAAGGTATCGTTCGCCGAGGTTTTTTCCATCGCCACACGCACCGCTTCAGACAATGCCACTGTGTCATACAGCGCACGCGCTGCATTACCCGCATGGTGAGCATGGTCGATACGGCCAGCTTCAACAATCAGCACGAAGCCTTTTGAGTTTTTCTTCAGAATATCAATCGACTTAGCCGTCATTTCCGCCAGTGATGGCTCGCCAGTCACGCCGGCTTCTTTACGATCGTAGTCGTATTCCATGTGCGATGAGTTGAATAGGCCAAGCAAATGATCTGTGCTTGCTGCATCCACACTGAGGAAACCGTCTCTGTCTTGCACGTAAGCGGCGTTAGTGTATTTGCTCATCCACTCAGCTGTGAGATCGCGACCATCGTTACGCTTACCGGCTTTACCTTCTGGATCAACGGTCGTCTTAGGAATAAAGGCGCGGCGACCGCCACCCATCATCACGTTAAGACCGCTGCCGTAGTTAAAGTCGAGCATTTGCGCGGCGATATCTTTACAGCCGTTAGTCACAGCTTCAGCTGGCAGGTTTGAATCGGCTTCCCAATCACGTTCTGGCACATGGGCGTAAGTCGCCGCAGGGGTTGCGTGGGTTAAACGCGCAGTCGTTACCACACCCGTTGCCATTCCCGCCATTGCAGCAAGCTCTAATGATGTCACAAGATTTTGATCTTTAGTCGAAGCACAGTTAGCACGTACTACGCCTTCAGCTTGTGAAATCACACCCACGTCAGTTTTTACACCTGTCATCATCGCCGACATAGTGCCTGCAGAATCCGGCGTTTGGCCGTCGACGTTATAGGTTTTAGAAAGACCCACATACGGCAGAGTTTCGAAAGATAACGAGTTTTCTTCACCCGTTTTACCTTTTAGCTGGCCTTCTAAAATACGTGCGGCAGTAATGGTTGATACACCCATACCGTCACCCACAAACAGGATCACGTTTTTAGCGGCGCCAACATCATTGTTAACCGTTAAGCCTTCGGCTTTGGTCACGCGAGCTTGTGCATCGACATACCACTGATTCACAGCAGTCCAATCTTTGCCATTGCTACCGTTAGACCCATTTGATCCATTGCTACCCGGTGTTCCCGCGGTACCGTTATCACCATCGCTACCGCATGCGGCTAAACCCAGCATGGCTGAAATCGCGACTACTAGTAATTTCTTATTCATTTTTTGCTCCAAAAGTGAGGACTCAGTAACTAATCCGTGATTAGTACTTAGTGCCGCCAAGCTGCTGCGCTTGGTTGATAATGTGGAAGATCACGTTCTGCTCAATCACGCCCTGAACCAGATTCGAACCTGGACCTCTGGCATGTAAGCTGATGTCTTCACCGGCGTGAGTCTCACTTTCCATTGGGATAAGCGCTTGTTGCATAAAATCTTTATCTTGCGTATCAACTGAGGTTAAGTCGTCACGCACACCCACCACAGCACCAGGGCCGTTGGTATAAGCCAGCGTGGTGTAAGGCTTGTTGTCATTCGCCGTCGCTAATGTGCCATCGACGTTATGCACTAAACCTAAGATAGGGTTACCGCGTTTTGGGTAACCTGCGATAGTGAACACATGGCTGTGATCCGCTGTTACCATGATCAAAGTATCGTCGCTGCTCGTCGCATCCATTGCCGCTTTGACTGCATTAGATAATTCAACCGCATCTGTCAGCGCTCGGCTCGCATTGCCCGCATGGTGACCATGGTCGATACGGCCAGATTCAACGATCAGCAAGTAGCCTTTGTCGTTCTTCTTCAAAATATCGAGGGATTTAGCGGTCATTTCAGTTAGTGATGGCTCACCACCTACGTCATCAGCGCGGTCTGCTTCGTATTCCATGTGTGATGGATTGAATAGGCCGAGTAAATGATCTGTGTTGGCAGCATCAATGGCGTCGAAGCCTTTTTTGTCCCACACGTAAGCAGATTTGCTGAAATTATCGACCCAAGCTTTGGTTAAGTCTTTGCCATCTTTACGTTTACCAGCTTTGTTCTCGCCATCTTTCACTGTTGTTGGTAGGAAGTAGCTACGGCCGCCACCTAATGCCACAGTTAACGAATTGGCTTCATCGCGCATCACCAATTGGCTTGCGATGTCGGTACAACCGTTCGCAACCGCTTCGGCAGGTAAGTTGAAATCGCCTTCCCAATCGCGCTCAGGGGTTTTGGCATAGGTTGCCGCTGGCGTGGCGTGCGTTAAACGCGCCGTAGTGACTATGCCTGTTGATAATCCTTTGGCATTAGCAAGGTCGACCAGAGAAACAAGTTCATTGCCTTTTGAAGACAAACAGTTACCACGTAAGCTGGTATCTGAAATAGAAATAATACCCGCCTTGGTTTTAACGCCTGTCGCCATGGCCGTCATAGTGCCCGCAGAATCTGGCGTTTGTTGGTTAGTGTTATAGGTTTTCACTAACGCCGTGTGGGGGAACTGTTCGAAACTTAAGAAGTTTTCTTCGCCGCCTTGGTTGTCAGCTTTATCCTGCCCTTGCAGAATTCGGGCTGCCGTTAGCGTCGAAATACTCATGCCGTCACCGACAAATAAAATCACATTTTTAGCGGTTTTTTTAGTGTCGACTTGGGCTTTAGCCACCACGTTTGCCGCACTGTCTTTAAACCACTGGCTGTCTGTTTGTGTTGCTGGCAGGACTGCAGCATGGGCTACAACCGTCATTAAGCTGCAGGAGATAGCTGCAGCGATCCGTTTAATATTCATCACGTTCATCACCGATTTATTATTGAGTGTATGAGGGTATTCCCTGTAGAGGCGACCCGATTTTCAGGCATTTATGTGACGAATAGGCGTGATTTGGATGGCGGTTTTATTGCAGCTAAGTGTCAGATTTATTTCAACTAACAATATGCAAGACGTTAAGTTTGACCACCAGCACGGTGGCCAAACTTAGCAAAGGAAGGGTAATCTTAGAAATGGTAACTCACGCTCACTCTTACCATACGCGGCTCAACAGGATGATAATGCTGATCTTCTACCCCTTCGGCGGCTTCACTAAGTAAGCGTGATTCATAGAAATAATCTATGTCATGATCTTTACTATCGAACACATTGAGCAGCTCAAGCTTAGTGTCGAAGCTGCGGAACTCGTATCCTAGCGCAAGGTTAACTAATGTGGTCGCATCGGCCTTGTGATCATTAAAACTGTCGAGCACCCGCTCGCCAAGGTGGCGCACGCGTACACTCGAATACAGGCCATCGCCGTCGGGTCGATAGGTAATGCCCGCACTGGCAACAAAAGGAACCGCGCCATCGATATACTTGCCCTCTTCGAGTTCATTTTCAGTGAATCTCGCATTGGTCCAAGCCAACTCCATATCGATACTGATGGCATTATTCAGCCAATAATAAGCCGTTAATTCAGCACCATAACGTTCAGATGCGCGACTCGGTTCAGTGTTACCTGCATCGCCGACAAACACGAGTTCTGAGTCTAATTGCAGATACCAAAGCGCGGCGGAGAAATTGATAAAGTCCCTATCATAATATTTCACCCCAAATTCGCCGCCATTGGAGCGCACGAGCAGATCGACTTTCTCGACCTCATCGCCACTCACGGGATCGACGCTAATGGTCGCACCACGGGCATCGTTCGAATGTAGCCCTTGGCCTGCATTCACATATAACTCAAGATTATCGCTCCACAAATAGGAAGCGCCCGCCTTAAGACTGAACATACCATCGGACGCATCGCCACTGTTCAGTGGATTATCACTGTCGACCTGCACATCAAAATAGTCGTAACGCAGCCCAAGGTTGAAGCGCCATTGCTCTACGGGCAGCCACTCCACCTTGCCAAATATGCCGCTCGACAACTCTTGCACTTCATCAAGCCTGACCGTATTCAACCTTTGTCGCGCCTTAGTGTTATACAAACCCACAGCGCCAATATCGTCATAACGTACATCGCCGCCCACACTGTAATTCAGTTGAGTGCCGCCAAGGTAAGTCTGCCAGTCGCGTTTCAGATCGCCGCCCCAAAGCGTACGCTCATCGACTTGTTCAAACTCATCGCCATTAACGGGGTAGTTTAAGAAGTAGGTAAAATTAGAGAATAAATTCATGGTCGAGCGAATGGCATACACATTTCCCTGCCAATCGCCCGCATCGTAATTGGCTGACACGCTATAGCGGCTTGAATCACCGCCGACGTCTTTATCTAACGAGCCGTAAAAATCGATTAATCCAGAATCTACCGCTCGGGCGGGGATCTGATCCGCCGAATTCCAGCTGTTGTCGTAGGCCATCATAGTGACGCTCAAATCACCCTCACCGAGCCGAGTTAAATAACGCCCCACCAAACTGACTTTACTCACATCCTCATCAATATCAGTCCACGGACCATCATAGGCTTGTACTTCACCGCCAAGAATAAACCGCCCCATATCAGTGTTTAACTCCTGCGTCGCCACCAGCCGCTGGTAACCATATTCCCCCAAAGTCACACCTACTTGGTTGTGGGGCAATTGATCGGCAAGCAGCAATTGGGCGGCACCCGCGCCAGAAAAATCGGCCACCTCAGGATAATAAGCCCCTTTGGCATAACGGATCTCGCCGATAAGTTCTGGGATCAAAAAGTTAAGATCCGTATAACCCTGACCATGCCCATGGGTGCGCATATTCACCGGCATACCGTCGACGCGGGTATTAAAGTCAGTACCATGGTCCAAGTTAAAGCCGCGTAAGAAATACTGATTAGCCTTACCTGAACCACTGTGTTGAGTGACTATCATCCCAGGAACAAATTCGAGGATTTCGCCGGTTCGTAATAGTGGTCGACTCTCGATTTCTGCCGCGCCGACTATCCCTTCAGATGCTGAGGTGCTATGGCCTAAGGTATTAATCTGCCTGCCGCGCACTTCAAGACGTTCGATATTGTCTGTCGCCGCATCTGCCATAACCACGCAGGATAAACTACAGAGGGGTAATAACCATGCCATTGATATCCAAAGTTTTGATAAGCGCATTCCTGATAATTCACGTCCCGACTTCATCCTTTATTTCCTACTACAGGTGATAGATGACGCCGATTTAACGCCTAATTCACACGGAAAAAGCCGATCAAGCTCAAACTCTGATGAGTAAAAAACCAGCAAAATACCGGCAAATACTATTTCCATGTGCTGTATCGCACATTTTTAAAAGCAAAAGGACAAAATGTCCGCCAGCAGATCACATTTCAATATCCTATTGATGCGAGCTCATGGAAACGGATGATTAAACTTGAATAAAAATGAACCCATTTATCAGGCTAGCTATACTTTAGTTAACTCAACACGGCTAGGAACAGGTTATGCAGCGACGGAGCAATATGCGCATTTGGAGTGTGTTGATAGGCCTATTCTTTTGTCTCTCTGTTCATGCGACCAGTAAATCCACAGCAGAAACCACAGCGGCACTTGCTGATAAACCTATCATTACCATGGCGTTTTATGAGGACCCCAAACACAACTTCTACTTTAAATGGGCTGAGCTGATTTACACCCAAGCCTTTGAACGCTTAGGTTATGGCTTCTCCTATCAAGTTGTTCCCGCTGCCCGCGCCAGTATGATGGCGGACTCAGGAAAAGTGGATGGTGAGCCGGGGCGCGTATTTCGTTATGGCGAGAAGTTTACCAACCTCATTCGCATCGAGGAACCGGTTGTCGATACCCATTTAATTGCCTTCGCACACAATCCCAAAATCAAGATTACTAACTGGCAAGCACTGCAAAAGAGTCGATATAAGATCGAATACTATCGAGGCGTGTTCCTCGCAGAACAAAAGCTAAAGGGACTCATTCCAGAGGAGCGCCTGACGGAATCCTCATCCCCTGTGAGCTCTTTTCGTAAAATACTCCGCGACCGAATCGATATCTATATTGATACAGAGGCAAGCTCATTGGATCTATTACAAACCCCAGAGTTTCAAGGTAGTGAGATCATCGCGATTGCCACCCTAGAAGAACTCACTAGCTACGGTTACCTGAATAAACGTCACGCGGCACTCGCCGTAAATCTTGCTCGGGAGCTAAAACAGATGAAGCAAGAAGGCATATTTGAAACCTATAAACAGCAGGCGCGAAAATCGCTGAATGATGCAATGAATAATGGCGATACTCCACAATAACGCAATCGGCATAGCCAATCTTGTTTCAATTATTTCATTGACTTAATTTCAAAGCGTTTTAGTGTTATCTAAAGTATGTCGCTGACATATATGGCTTAACTGACAGTACATGACTTAATTGGCAATACATTAATTAACTGACAGTGCATTGCCCAACGAAGAGCCTGACCCACAACCAAGCGGTACTTTGATTTAGCATGTGGAACAATCAATCTAAGGAACAGATGAACAACAAAATAACCTCCAAAAATAGCAGGCAAATTGATTCACTCCTTCTCCCTAAGCTGCCCACTCTAGAGTGGCGCCACTGTATTGGTTGTGGAGCGTAAGGATGGGGACTCAGTTCGCGCGCACATTAGCTATTTTACGGCAACGAACTCGCTCAACGGTTGCTAAGGTTCTGTTGATCATCAGCATGTTTATCGGGATTTGCATCGCCCTCGTCGCCCTAGTGTATATTCAAGGCAATATATTTGATGGTGTACGCACCTATGTCCGCGGTGAAGGCTTGTGGGCCAAGGCGCAAAAAGATGCGGTACTTTATCTCACCCATTACTCTTACACCCAAAATGATGTGGACTTTCAGCGTTATCGTGCAGCGACGAGCGTCATGGAAGGTGATCATCAAGCCAGGCAAGCCCTACTCGCAATGCCAATCGATGAACAGGCCGCCAAACTGGGTTTTATTCAGGGCCTCAATGACGAACGGGATACCGACTCACTGATCTGGTTTTTCCGTCACTTTCAATCCAATTCCTATATGCGGCAAGCGATTCAGCTGTGGGGCTTAGCCGATCAACGCTTCGAGTTTGTAATGCAACTCGCCGAGAATATGCGTATTGAAATCAATCAACTGGGTGGCAGGCCCGAAATCCTCGCGCAATATCGCCAGCAATTGATTGATGCTAATGAAGAATTACTCAGCCTAGAAATTGAATTTTCAGCTGTGCTCAGTGAAGGCGCGCGCTGGGTCAAGCAAATGACCTGGTTAATTAGCCTTGGCGCCCTACTGCTGTTTATCAGTATTGGGATCTTCGCCAGTCGGCAGATCATTCGTAACATCGCCAAGTCTGAACGGCAGTTACTGATCAGTGAATCTCGCTTCACTAGCCTGAAAAACTCCGACACCATAGGGATTATTTCTTGGCAGCTCGATGGCACCCTCCATGATGCTAATGATCATTTCCTCAAGATGCTCAATTTTGACCGCGCGGATTTGACCTCAGGCTTAATCAACTGGCGCTCAATTACCCCACCAGAATATGAAACACGAGATGCCATTGCGATTGCAGAGTTAGAACAGTTTGGTCACTGCCAACAATATGAAAAACAACTTATCAGCAAGAGTGGTGCCTTAGTGCCTGTGATGTTAGCGGCCAGTTTTTTAAATGGCAGCAAATGTGAAGGCGTGGCCTACTTTATGGATCTCACCGCCAGTAAACAGGCCGAAGATAAACTCAGGCTCGCGGCAACCGTGTTTAATGCCAGCACCGACGGCATAATGATCACCGATCCCCTGCTGAGTATTATTTCTATCAATCAAGCCTTTACTCATATTACTGGCTTTACCCAGCAGGATTTGCACGGCGATGCCAACCACTTCCTCAATGACGGGCACAATAGTGATGACGCCCGCCAAGCCATGCTAAATCTGCTTCAACAGGGCGAGCAATGGCAGGGGGAATTACTCAAACAAGTTAAATCGGGCGACTTACTGCCGCTCAGTGTGCGCATCAATACAGTGCGCAATGAGCATGACCGTCTGACTCATTTTGTCATTGTGATTACCGACATTGCCGAACGTAAGGCAGAGGAAGAATATCTGCGTCATATCGCCCATCACGATGCCCTGACTAACCTGCCTAATCGTGTGTTATTCCACACTAAACTTGAACAAGCCATAGTGCACGCCCAAAGGTCTGATGATATTTTTGCAATCCTTTTCTTAGACTTAGATAACTTTAAGCCAGTGAATGACCAGTTTGGTCACGATGTGGGAGATAAACTATTACAGGAAGTCGCGAAACGGCTTTCCTCTGGGATTCGCCAAATGGATACCATCACTCGCCTCGGAGGCGATGAGTTTGTGATCCTGCTAGAACACCTTGCCAATACATATAGAATCGGCCAACTGATCCCTCAGATAAGCCAAGCTATTTGCGCGCCTTACACTATCAATGGTCATCAAATCCATATCGGTGTCAGCGTCGGTTTGGCGATTTATCCAGAAAACGGCACAGATGCAAAAAGCCTGATCAATCATGCTGATCAGGCCATGTATTCGATGAAAAAAACCAATAAGACTCACCTGCAAAGCCTAGGTTAAGCCCTACTGGCTGGCGAGTTTACGCCAACGTAATCCATCACGAATCACCTCATACCCAGGGAACATAGCGGCAATCACTAGACTATAACTGAGCCATTTATCTAGCTGCAGTAACGTAAATATCCCCTGTAATTCGGTTCCTTGGCTCTGTACTTGGGTTTGTAATAGTAGCGAACTAAATGCCAGAAAGACTAAGAACAAGGCATAAGCAAGATTAATCCCCATATTCGCCAGTAACAATTCAGTGGTCCACACTCTGCAGCGTAACCGCCACAGCAAATTCAAGATAAAAAATTGCAAAACTTCCTATGCTTGAGTAACTTAGCAGCCAACATTGAATAGCCGATTCGTTAACCTAAGTACGGTGTGCTCCTTAAAAGAGATAAATCGGAACGACTCAAGTAAGTATTGATATTCAATAACTAAAAATATTAAGCGGTTAAATTAAGGACATAGAAAATGCTCATGGATAGAGGCGTGCTGGTACGCTGGAACGATGAAAAGGGATTTGGCTTTATTCAGCCTGAAAAAAACGCCGCCCAAGATGTGTTTATTCACATTTCGGTGCTAAAAAAGATGGCGAGAAAACCCATAGTGGGCGACAGCATTCTGTTTCAAACTGAAGTGCAAAATGACGGCAAGAGAAAAGCGGTTATCGCCTCGATTGAAGGCGTCGCTGTGGTAGCGGCAAGCTCAGCGCCACGCGCCGATTCCCACTCTCATGTCCAGTCACGCAATGAAAACTTCAACTTCAATAACAAAGACAAAGACAAAGACAAAGCGCATGACCATAGCCCACGAAAATCGTCCTTTAATACGATAATCCCGCTGCTAATAATCGTTGCCATAGTTATCTTTGGCTTTAAACAATACCAAGAATTTAATGAAGCTCCTGCAATCGATGAAGTACCAGTCCTCACAAATGAAGACATTCAGCCAATACCCATGTACGAAACTAAAGTGAGAACACAAGCAACGCCAAGATTCCAATGTGAAGCGGGTAAAACCCATTGCAGCCACATGAGTTCCTGTGCTGAAGCGACTTTCTATATCCAACATTGCCCCAATACTCAAATGGATGGTGACGATGATGGCATTCCCTGCGAGCGCCAGTGGTGCAGTTAGCGATGCGACATATGATAAGCAGGTAGCAGGTAGCAGGTAGCGAAATGATAAATAATCTAAAACAATGGCTAAATCGTCTAACAGGCATACAGCAAATCGGAGTGATTGCTGCCAGTATCGGGCTTCTCATGCTTGGCTTATTCTACCTTGGTCAATTTATCGGTAGTAGCGTGGTAAAAATGGGCTGGCTTTAACCCTAAAAACACGCAAACTAGCCCCATTAATTCATACCCATAGCAACTTCCAAATGGCAACGCATGCACACTGATATCATCACGCAAATTGACTCACCAGAGATGCTTGAGTCTTTGTTAACCGAGCACGCAGCGGTGCTGTTGTTATTTGGCGCGCCGGACTGCGGTGTGTGCCAAACGCTCAAACCGAGAATTGCTGAGATGTTAGCGCAAGCGTTCCCGCTGATGCAGATGGCCTATATCGATTGCCAAGCCCAAGCTGAGATAGCGGCGAGCCACAATGTATTTACTCTGCCAGTGGTGGAATGTGTGTTCTATGGCAAAACCTTTGGACGGTTTTCTAAGGTGTTTTCGTTAGCGGATATTCGAGGGGCGCTTGCCCGCCCCTATGGTTTAATCGTGACGGAATAATCCAGAGTCAACACTGGGATGACTTGTGTGTCAGCGGTCTAAAACCAGCGTAATGCACTGACTTATCGAGTGTAACCTGTGCTGCTGGCGTGCTTATAAGACGTGTTGAGCCAGATGCTGCTTTAGCTTTTCCGCTGCAACCGCAGCCGTCACCTGTAGAATGACAACATCCGCCCTTGGCTGCATGTTTGAGTGAAGCGCGACCTTGGGATGCATCCGTCAACCTAAGATTCAAATCCGCTGTTTGTGCAAGCAAAGTCGCCACTGTTTGACTGGCACTGCCTTTACTCACGCTAATCCCCGCATCGAGCAACTTTCCTAACATGCGCTCACCGATATTCTGCACAAGTACAATATTGGTACTCTGTTGAATAATCAGCTCTAATAAGGCTTTTTTAGCACTACAGTCACCTTCAATTGCCGGGTTATCGACCAGCTTGATCAGCTGAAGCTGTTCGTTATAAAAACCAATCTGTAGGGCTTTAGTAAAGTGACTGGCGAGGCGTTCGCGGCTCATCGGCATGGCAATAATCATGATAAATCCTTGTCTGTTTGGGTTGGCAGTCTCAAGGCTTGACCTTGAGTAATGGCCGTCGCCACCTTTTTACGGGCATTGGCGAGCAGGTATCCAAAGGTTTGCCGAGAGATCCCCATCAAGGCCGCGGCTTCGATCTGGCTTAATCTTTTCACATCACCCAGTTCGAGGGCCTCAAACTCATCGGCCTCTAATTGAATATGAGTTAATTTAACCGCAGGGATCCCATTAGGCTTAAATAGGCTACAGGGCACACAGCTCGATAATTGACGGCATTTTTTGGGTCTTGGCATAATGTTTATATCTTTAACTAATTTTTAAATAGTCTTTATCTATTGAAATAGTGTTTTAGATCTTAGTGCACGTTTATGCACAAATAGTGAAACTCGGGCTCACTTAGCCAACGCAGTAAATGGATATAAACGATTCGCAAGCTTGATGGCTAAGTTCAGTTGATGAACCACAATAATCATCGAGTTTCTGGCCTAGGCCAGAAACTATTATTCACGCCAGTGGCATAACAAACTGCAACACAGCTCACAGTTAGTTATATCAAGCATGGCTAATTCAACGCCTTAAGCGGAGTGCAAACCCAAGCAACTGCTTGTGCATCAAATGGATTAAGTCATTGTTATAGCTATTATTCCAATAAAAAATCCCGTTATAAAAACCCAGCCATAAAACCCGTCACAAAAAGCCTATAAAAAAAGCGCCACTAGGGCGCTTTCGGTATTTTCAACACTAAAGCCGATTACAAGATCAGGCTATTATTGCTGCGGTCGGCGTCGGGTAATTTATGCTCGGGATCCAGTGTCGCCATCTTCACAGGTTTAGTCACGGGTAAGACAATCGTTGGCGAAACGCGGTGCATCCAGGTTTCAACCGGAATACGAAAATCTTCACTCGTTCCATCAACATATTGCAAACGCAGCGTGGCTGGCATGACCAACTTTTGTTTACTGGTCAAACTGATAGCCGTGCCTTGACCATGCTTGTCATTAACGGCCTTAACGCCTGTGACCACCATATCCAACTGCCAATTGTTGAGATACCAGCCACGCCACCACCATGCGAGGTCTTCACCTGCGGCGCTTTCCATAAAGCGGAAAAAATCCGATGGCGTAGGATGCTTAAACGCCCAAGTAGCAATGTATTCTTTAAATGCGGGATCGAATCTATCTGGCCCTAGAATCTGCTCACGCAGCAAGACCAGCCCCAAGGCACCTTTGAAGTAACTCACTGAATGGCGATAGGTTTCTGCAACCGCTTCCGAGGGTGCCATCAGAGTTGGCGCTTCTGTATCGGCCAACACAGGCAAGATTTCATCCACAGGATTGCCGCCCTTAGGCGCATATTCGCTGTCGCGTTTAGGTGCAAACTCGCCATGATTGAAAGCATCCGAGGCATACACATCGATAAAGGTATTAAACCCTTCGTCCATAAAGGCGTGACGACGTTCGTCTGAGCCCACAATCATAGGGAACCAGTTGTGGCCAAGCTCATGGGCGGTGATCCAAAACAGCAGATCGTCCTTATCGTCCATGCCATCAAACACTATGCCGGGATATTCCATGCCAGCGCCCTGACCGCCGAGGTTGACCGCCGCAGGCCAAGGATAAGGATACCATTGGGAAAAATGCTCAATATTGGCTTTCACATACTCAGTGGCGCGGTCCCACTTATTCGATCCCACACCTTCGGCGGGATAGGCGGACATCGCCAGCGACGTTTTGCCATTGGGTAGATTAATTCGCGCCGCATCAATCACAAACGCGGGCGATGCCGCAAAGGCCACATCGCGGGTGTGCTCCATACGGAAATGCCAATCTAAGGTTTTGCTCGCACTTGGGCGACTGTCGGTTTTAGCAAGATCCTCTAAAGTACGGATATACACAGTTTTATCACTTTGCTTGGCCGCGGCGAATCTCTGCTGCTCGGTTTTGGTTAGCACATCTTTAGGATTCACTAACTCGCCAGAACCCACCACCCAATAGTTACCCGGCACTGTGACCGTGTAATCTATGGTGCCGTATTCCAAGTAAAACTCAGAGCCAATGTAAGGATTGTTGTTCCAGCCATGGAGATCGTCATATACCGCCATGCGTGGAAACCACTGGGCGATTTCAAAAATCTTGCCATTAGTCGACGGCGTGACGGAGGTGCGGCCGCCCCAAGTGCCGGGGACTTGATAGCTATAATCGATTTGCAGTTGTAGCTTGCCGCCGTTCGCCGCCAGAGGCTCGGCCAAGTCCACCCGCATACGGGTATCATCGATTAAGAATTTAGCATCATAGCGTTTACCGCCAATCAACACTGTGACCTTATCGAATTGATATCCATCGGTAAATTGACCACGACGCCATTCGGACGCCACAGTACTGCGGGAATCCTTGCGGTACATGTTTTGATCTAACTGCACCCACAGCGTTGGCAAGGCATCGGGACTGTTATTGGTATAAGTGATGACTTCTTTGCTGCTTAACTTATCGTTTTGCGTATCGATAGTGGCGTGCAAACTGTAATCAACGCGATTTTGCCAAAACATCGCACCGGGCTTGCCCGCGCCATTTCGCAGTCCCGTCGCGGGATAAGGCAGCGACAGCGGCGCAAATAAGGTTTGTGGATCAAAGTGTGAAGGTGCTGGGCGCAGCAACGGCAAGCGCCGAGCAGCCAGCCCACAGGATGGCAGTTGCCCTGAGCCAATGAGGCATAGTGGAGATTCCTTTATTATTTTTAGATAGATGCACACAACAGCAGTAGCGCTTTAGACTGACGCTAAACATGGGCTATACGATATCAACTCAAGCCAAATGAGGCAGCCCTTAAAATGCATTTGAGCTCCGAGGAATTGTTACAAAGGGTGTGCTGTACGGGTTACCGCGAGTGAAATAGCAAGCTTGTGGCAGATAGCTGGTGATAGATAGCTTGTAATAAAAGCTCAATGGGATGGCAAGCCTCAGGCTTTTCATCCCTACTTTGCATAACAACACTTCCATCACCGATATACATTACCAGCTCAGCAAACCGCTAAGTAGCCGTGACTCGCCAGCAGTTGCTGATGCTTGCTTGCTTGCTTGCTTGCTTGCTTGCTTGCTTAGTCTGGCTCAATCCTTGGACTCGCCACCACTCACCTGCACCGAATAACCGTCGCCCTGCTTGATAAAATCCACGAAATGATGGATAGCGGGCAGCGCATCTTCCCTATGGTGCGACACGTACAGCAATTGGCTCAGATGATGCTCGGCTATCATCTCCAACGCCCGCATCACTAAGGTGCGATTGATAAAATCTAAGCCCTGATACGGCTCATCTAAAATCAGCAACAGTGGCTGTTTAATCAGGGCGCGACCTATTAGCAATAATCGCTGCTGACCATAATCGAGCTTCTTAAAGCTCGTGCTCGCCAGCCCCGTCATGTGCAAAATAGCCAACCATTCCTTCGCCAAATCTAGCTGAGGTTTAGTGGGTTTCTGGTATAGACCAATAGAGTCAAAAAAGCCCGAAAGCAGCACATCTAATGCCGAGCAACTGACGCGATACTGCAAGTGCAGCGCCGACGATACTATGCCAATCCGTTGTTTAATCTGCCAAATACTCTCGCCACTTCCGCGTGGACGACCAAAGAGCGTGATGTCGTTGCTATAGCATTGAGGATGGTCGCCTAAAATCAGCCCCAGCAAAGTGCTTTTACCGCAGCCATTTGGGCCGCGAACTTGCCAATGTTGCCCCGCCTCGATGCGCCAATTCACGCCGCTGAAAATCAGCCCACTGACATATTCCACTTTGCCATTTTTAATCTCGACCAGAGGATCAAACGCCTCGGCGTTGTGCCTTTGCCGCTCCATCAAGGCCAAGAGTTCATCACTACGCTGCGCCGATAACGCATTCAGCTGCGCCATCACAGGGTGATTGTGCCATTGCTCAATCGACATCGACGGGCTGAGTTTGTGCACACTCTGCCCCGATTTCAGCATCTCGCCATTAAACAGCGCCACATGGCTGATACACGGCGGCAATTCTTCTTGGCGTGAGGTAATGATCAGCAACTGAGTATGCTCGGCCACTTCATTCAGCAGCTCAGATAAACTCGCCTGATGTTCAACATCGAGGCCTGCATAAGGGTCATCTAAGATCAGTAATTGCGGTAACATTGCCAGCGCACGCGCCAGCATGACTCGGCGCGTTTCGCCCGTAGATAACTGCCGAAAACCACGCAGACGCAGCGGCTCAAGCCCAACCTTTTGTAATAATGGCGCGAGTTGTACGGCATCTTGGCAGCATTCCAACACTAAGGATTCGACACTCGAACCGTAATCCAATTCGTCTTTTTCTAACTCGCGCTCCAGCAATGCTTGTTGCAACCCAAGTGACACCCAGCCGATACGTTGCGGCAGGCCAGCAATCGTCCCTTCATCGGGCTGAATATCACCGGTTAATATTCGCCCGAGCAAGGAACCACAATAGCTGTCGGTCGCGAAAATCGCCCAATGTTCAGCGGGATGCAGTTGCCACTCATCGACGACCAGCACCTCATTATCACGCCCATATCGCAACTGTTTAACCACAATACTTTTGTCTTGGTTCGCGACAACATCAAGCATAACCACAGTTCCTTTCTATTTTTAAGGGATGATAAAAGCGGCATGGCGCAGCTCCGCACTATCTAATGCAACAAATATCCACGGCCAAAATATCTAGAGCGACAAATATCCACGGCCAAAATATCTAGAGCGACAATATCCAATGCAACGGCTCACGATGCACGACAGTCGCTCAGGTTTTTATTGGCAGATTTGGGGGAATACGTCACCAGAGTAAAGCTTATTGGGGATAAAATCTAATGCGCTTAATGGCATAGGCAAGGCGTGGCAAAATCCAACGGGTACGCATGTGTGGGGCAACCACTCTGGCAGAATTGTGATAAAATCGGCACCTGTTTAACTTTCATATCAACAAGGTAATGCAATGAATCCCATTATTGCCATCTTAAAAGAACACAACGTCAGTGACGCTAAGATCCAAGAACTGTTTCAAACATTAACCGAAAATCCATTAATGGCGATGGGTACGCTCGGTCAATTAGGTATCCCAGCCGAAAAATTACAACAACTGCTGGGGCTAGTGATGCAAAAACCGGCCTTGATCAAAGAAGCAGTGCTTGAACTCGGTTTAGATTTCTCAAAAGTAGAAGCCGCAAAAGCCCAGTTACAAAAATAAGCGCAGACTGTTCAAGTTTGTAGCCATCATGCGCTAGGGGAATGCGCGTAACTCAGCTCCCCTAGCGAATGTTAAAACCACTAAACTTCAAAGTAACTAAACCCCAAAGCCATTGACGCTCAAAATGATAGTACCAAGTGAATTAGCTTTTTTGCGCCTGCCACTCCTCAATCGCCTCTTTTGCCGCTCGAAAAGCTTCAATCCCCGCAGGCATACCGCAGTAAACGGTGCAATACAGTAAGACCTCTTGGATCTCTTCCACTGAGCAACCATTGTTTAGCGCGCCTCGCACATGGCCCTTTAACTCAGTCGGCGCCTTTAATGCCGCCAGCGTCGCTATGGTAATCAAACTGCGCGTTTGCCTTGAGATAGCATCACGCACCCAAACCTCACCCCAGCAATTGGCCGTAACTAAATCTTGCAGCGGTTGCGTAAAATCCGTCGCACTATTGAGCGCCTTATCCACATAGCTATCGCCCATCACAGCACGACGCACCTCAAGCCCCTTCTCGTATTGCTCATCGTTCATCGATGCATCCCTCTTTTTATATGATTAAGCTATGTGATTAAGCTATGTAATTAGACTTATTGAACCGCCGCCAAAGACACAGCCCAGCAAAAACATAGCATAGGATTATTAGATTTCGATGCTTATTTGCGGCCTAACGGCAGAGGTGAATCAAGATCGTGGGGCTTCACCCCACACCCGACCAAGGAGGACTGCTCGTCCTATCAAAAACGTCCATGTTAAACTACCAGCTCGATATCCCTATCTCGCGCTCAAAACGGTCGTTGGATTCTCCAAGACGCCCCTAACGGAGTTGAAAGCCCCTTGGGCTCATTGCCAAATCAGCTATCGCTTCCGAAGGATGCGTCCCTGCACCTGCGAAAGCTAGCTCGCCATCCGTGGCGAGACTCACGCAATTTGTCTATTCGCCCTGCGGCAACGCCGAGGGGATGGTGAACTCCTGCCGCTTTAGTGTTGTCTGCGGTTTACCTAAAAAGCGATGCTTATTCCATCTTTGGCTTAAGAGTTAAATGTTCATCTTGAAAGGGTATACAAGTCGCTTCTTTTTTATCGCGTATGCAGGGTTGCGGTGTTATCAAGCTGGCCCTTGGCATCAACCCACACCAGTAACGAATGGTCTTTGGATAATTTAACAAACTTTATCTGTTCTGCTTCAGGCTGTTGCCAGTTAAGGATAAAGAGCGAAGCGTTTTCATCCTGCTCAAACCCGCGCTCGGTATTCAGCTCCCCAAGCGTCACATAGCCATCAACGGTCATTCGATATTGGTTGCCTTTACCAATAATTTCCAGCGTGACGGGCTTAGCATTAATGACGCCACGGTATACCACGCCATCGAATTTATCGTAGGCGGTATTATCCGCATTGCGTTCACAGTGGTCAGAATGTTGTTCGGAGCCGCTGACATGCTGACAGTTATCCGCTTCGCTAACCTCAAGCGCTTGCAGGGCATATCCCCATACTGGTAGTGAAACCAGAACGCCAATAAGAGATGCTATTTTTCTTTTATTTATCAATGCCATTACCATCAACGCTATTCCCAGAAGTGTAGTCGCCATGAGCCGATGACAATGATGCTAACCACTTCGCTTGCACTTGTCAGCAATCAAAAGGCTAGCCGCACTAATTTGCACTGAGATTGGGGATCTCTTGCTGACTGTAAAACAGCGCCACATCTTGTAATTGCTCGGCCGTTAACGCACTGACCTGTGATTGCATTAAGGGATCGAGGCGTAAGCCTGTTTTGAAATCGACTAACTGCTTATTAAGGTAAGCCGGTGCCCCCTTCAGTTTGGGAATTGCTTAGCCATGGCGATCATAGCCAACCCATGACATCGACAAAGATGGGACAGGCATCGAAAACATTAATAAATTTTTAAAAGATGTTGCGGCCAAACGACAAAGATGGGGCAGACATAACTCTTTTGGGTTTAACTGCCGATGCCAGGGCTACAGTATTTCACTCCCCCCTGCGAAATTACCGCTGGGTGATAAGATGTAGCTAGCACTACACTTCGACATCCCTGACCTCGGCGGCAAAACTAAGGTAACGATCACATCTCGCCAGCAACTGCGCTTTGTAATGAGCCACAAATACTGTTTCACTCTCATCGAGAGCTGGGAGCATTGAAACCACCTCAGTTATTGCCTGCGGTATTCTTCGCGCTATTGTCGTTAAGTTACTGATTAATAGATTTCTTGGTAAACCTAGGCCATCAATAAATGCGGCCAATTGATACGCGTAAATGCTGTTTGGATCAAATTCGTCATCAATTGCCATAGCAAGCTGTTGTTCAAAATCTTCATACATAGCCACGCTGACCAAATCGTACCAAGGAGTTGGCTCCATTCCGCTTGCCGTCATAAAAAACGAATAGTTTTTACCGTGTGCATCGGCATTGCCGGTCAGTAAATTGAACAGCGCCCATTGCAACATGTCTTGCTTAGCAGCCACTGGATTGCGACATTTTACAGCAAGACTAAAGAGCCTGTTAAAACTTACCCCTTCACGAATATCTTTAACATCACGCCCTGAACCAAAATTACGTTCATATTTTTTGCTAACACTAAAACCAAGTGCTTGGCAGCTATCGACAATATGCCTTCTTAATACCCTTTGCTCATTTGGCATATAACGTCGGTCAAAGCGTTCGACACAGAGTACTTTGTAATCTCCAAAATGAACGATATCAACATTAGCCACATTCATTCCAATCGCCTTGGCTAAGCGCATCGTCATAAATTCATTGAGCACTAAATGGCGATATTTTTCGAATTTAACAATATGGGTAGATGACAGTGCGCCTTCGGCAAATGCAAATTCTTCACCGTTATAAAACAGGTTTAATTTAGGTTGCACACCCGCAACCGACAGTCGAGGTTTGCCGTCCCAAATTTCCATCGGCCACATTGTGGGATCTTCAATTCGCTGAATAACTTCTTCAGCCTTAATTGGCCGTAATTGTGTTTCAGACAGCAAAGTCCCTTTAGGAACAAAAGCAACAGCACCTGCGGTATCGAGACCAATTGCACGGATCAAGGCAAAGGTATTTCCCTTGGAGACGCCAAGCGATTCAATTAGATAATCTAATCCTTTGTTTTCCGGTAATAAGTTAACCAAAAACATCGATATCTGACTGCTACTTCCTGTGCCATCTAAGGGAATTGTTGGGGATAGTGGGAATCCACTTTGTTGCCAGTCTTTGGTGTAATGTACGGCAAAGGTGTCGGTCATCGCATCAAAGGATAACTCCCCGATAATTAAATCACCGAGGTGCATCTCTAACGTGAGCTTTTTGGAAGTACTCATAGGTTAATACCAGCCGTTAGTTTCGGTGTCGCTGGTTTGAGCCGAAACGATCTCAATCCCCAGACCATCAAGGATTTTGAATACGGTTGAGATATAAACATCCTCACCTTTTTCAACTCGGATCAGCGTTTTTTTGGTTACGCCGCACAGCATGGCTGCCACGTCTTGAGTAAGAGCAGCACTTTTCCTTCGCTCTTTAATTAACAAGCCGAGGGATTGTTGATTTAGCGGTGATGCCATCATCATCTCCAAAAGTGTAACTTCATACACCTTAGCCCTAAAACCAGCCCCATTCAATATAAAAGTGTACAGAACTACACTTTTGGATTGTTGAAAATGACAAGCCATCTAAAAGTGTACAATGTTACACTTTCATGGTCATTTCAGTGCTTAAATCTCAAAAAGTGTAGGTAAGTACACCCAATACTTCCCCAAGTTGCCAGACCAAAAACAAAACCCCGACACTGTTACCAGTATCGGGGTTTTTCTTTTACAAGAACTCTTTTACAAGAACTTTGGTTTGCGGCTTTTAGGCTCCAGACCAGCATCCTCGCTTTCGGTATGCCTTTTTACAAGCATACACTCTGCAAATTTAACAATGGATGGCTCGTTAAATTCGATGCAAAGCAAACAGAATTATGCCTACAATCCCTTTTAGAAAATCTAACAATGGGTGGCCCATTAAGTTTTCTATCTTTACTCAAAAGACAGGAAATTCTTGCGTCGCACTTCACTCAATTCCTAGTTTGTAGAGCCTGCATTTTGTATATCCGTTTCTAGATCTCTTACTTGCCTAGCGATCCTTCGGTTAAACTCATTCCTGATTTGCTGTTCACTCATTTTATCAGTTGCCTTTCCAAATATAGATAATACTCTACTCATATCATTAACGTTATATAAATCAAAGTTCTGTATATATTTAGATTCTGTTCGACTATGCTGAATTTGATAGTGACTGCGAACAAATTTCTTTATTTCTAAATTAGATACATTGAATCGTTTACATAGTTTATCAACAAAGAAATCCAGTTCATGAAGAAGGCTTTCATCATTTATCTCTGAGAAAAAAAACAGCCACCCCTTGCTCTTCTTATTGAAAATACAGCCAGTGATACGAAGATTCAAACGCCACATTAAGAACTCTTCACTTTTTAATTTTGAGTGTTTATACCCAGTAAAGATTGTAAGTATAGATTCTCTTAATTTTTCAACAGAGCCTAAACGCACAGTAACAAGCCCTTCTTTAAAACTATATCCTAGATATGAAAAACCTTCACGGTCCAATCTGCCACTTGTTGACTTATCGCTCCCTAATGCCTCTGCATGTATCTTCAACTTTAGTCCAGAAAAACGCTTAGCAATGTCTTTTCTAATATCTAAAATATCCTCCCAATTACAGAGAATGAGAATATCATCTACGTAACGAAAATATTTAAGCCTGTCATCTCCCTCATATCTCTTATCTATATTAGATAAATAAATAGAAGCAAGAACATTGGAAATTGACAACCCTTGAGGCACGCCTTGTGTATTTTTTGCAACTCCAGATTTTGGCTTTGATACAGTAGGAGTCGAGATTGAACACTCAATCAAGTTCAAAATCTCAGCTGATTTAATTCTTTTACGTAAACGACGGATTAACTTCTCATGGGGAATAGATGGATAGAAATTACTTACATCTAATTTTATAAAAGAGTCATACTGCTTAGTAATGCATATTCCTTTTACGGTTTTGACTACAAACTGGGGCAATACATCTTTTATATCTTCTCTAAATCTTATTTGTAAAAATATACATAAACCTTTTAGAACTATCCGGTCCCTCACTGTTGGAATAGATATTTCTCTAGGTGATTTCCCCTGTCCCTTACTTATCAATTTTAATCTATAAGACGTAAATGCATATTTACCAGCAAGCACCTTTCGATTTATGATTTCTAGCTGTTCCTCCCTCATCCCTATAAATATTTCTTGCGACATATTATCAACACCCATTGCTGGTGATGTCGGTATTTGTTTATCATGAATTTCAGATAAACTCGATATACTATAAATACGTCTAAATTGCTCAAAAACCTTCATAAATTACCTTAAGAGGAGTGTAAACAAGGGAATAATAGCTAAAAGAGAAAATAGTAAATACTTAAGGATAGTATAAATAACAACCTCAAAAACATTGTATATAGTTGGTTTTCTTGTAAGTTTGGTTCTAGGTGGAGCGGTATTAAGGTATTCTTGAATTAAAGCATTTTTAAAGTCGTTATCATCATGATTTTCAGAAAGTGTCAAAGCCCTTGAATATCCATCGCTGATAGTCTCGAGTAATCTAGTCTTTTCACTCTCGATAGTCACTTTATCTAGTTCAAAACACTTAGACTCAAGTGAACCAAGCTCCTCATAACATTGCTTTAAAATCATGGATCGCTCTTTAAAGTTCCTATTACCAACAAAAAGAGAAGCACATAAAATTAGGACAGACAGAACTACCATAATAGTTGGAAATTGAGATTCTCCTGAAGGAAATGAAAGCTCAAAAATAGAAATACAAACGGTAAACACTGAATACCACAACAATACTACCTGACTAGCTAAATCATTGGTTCTAAGACGTTTTTCAGCTTGGACTCTAGATTTTTTTGACCAAAATATTCTATCTGCTAATTGCTTCCCATCAATATTCATAGCTTTTCTCATCCATAAAGAGCGCGAGGTGTCTCATTTAGTAATCGTGTATCGCCTATTTCTAGACTTTCCCTTACGGGCAGAGGCAAGCCTCTCATAATTAGTTGCACCCTTTCGGACGGTGGATGTAAATACATTCACACACCTCGCTTATACAACATCATATTATTAGGAACACATAAATAAAAGGCTATTTAGCATAAGAATCATACTTAAATTAATGAATTATGATCTTAACGGCCTCTTATGAGGCTGATCGAGTAATACAAGGACATGAAAGATAGGACAGGCATAACTCTTTTGGGATTAACAGCCGATACCAGGATTACAGAAGTTCACCCTCCCCTCGGAGTTACCGCAGGGCATTTGCGTTCGTTGCGTGAGCGAGGCATGGATGCCGAGATAGCGTCAGTCGAATCAGGGACGAGCGTCTGACGCGATAGCATTAGAACGCTAAATGCCCAAGGAGCTTTCAACTCCGTTAGGGGCGTCTTGGAGCATCCAAGGAGGATAGGACGAGCAGTCCTCCTTGGTCGGGTGTGGGGTGAAGCCCCACGACTTTAAGCCACTTTGTCGTCAGATAAAAATTCAAAACCCCAGAACAAAGCCTAGGGTTTTGTTCTGGTCTAAAAGAGACCAAGACAACCGCCGCGGTCAATCTGCAAAAGTATTCAATGATACACTTTTAGTGACCATTTCAGTGCTTAAATCCCAAAAAGTGTAGCTAAGTACACCAGAAACTTACTCACGTCGTTAGACCAAGAAAACAAAACCCCGACTCAGTTACCCGAGTCGGGGTTTTCATTTTTCTTTTACAAGAATTTAGGTTTAAGCGATTAAGCTAAAGACCGCAGACATTTTTGCTAATTTTGCACAGGATAAAACGTTAAGTACAAGGCGCTGTGAGCGTAGCATACGTTGTGTGTATGTGAGCGAGCAGCAACGCCGTAATCAACGTTTTAGACCAGCAAAAATTACATCATGCCGCCCCAAACGGTCTAATAAGTTGATTTACTTGAAGTAAAAAAAGCAAATCAAAAAAATACCCTTCATTATACCACAGTTAGTGATTAATATCTTCAGAGTTACCTTGCCACCGACTATGCTTTCTGAAGTCAACAACATTCGAAGTGTTAGCTATTGTCTCATCAATTTCTTCCTGAGTTTTTGCTTTCTCACAACGAGCTTGATATTTTTGCTTAAGCGCATATGGAACTTGTACAAAAAGTTTCCAAAAAGATTTTTTCGTCAGGTCATAAGCAATACCACCAACAATTGCGGCTTTGATAGTCGACAGAAAGGCTTCATCTCCTGCGACTTGTATCGCGGAAGCCACAAACTCAGTACAAATACTGCCGTCTCTAGCATTATTTAACGCCCACACAATGCCACTTTTTCCCTCTTCATACAAAGGTAGCTCTAGCTCTCTAGTAACCTGATCAAGCTCTGTTAGGGCTGTGATCGTTGTGTCTAGAACTAAAGAAGACACTATCCCCAACTCTTTAAGCTCTGTGTAATATCCTGTTGCGAATAGAGCACCAAAGTTTCTCTCGTAAGGCAAATCAGCTTTGAATGTGATTGTTGCTAGCTCTTGAGCATTACTAAGTCGAGATACTTGTGAAGCACGATAGAGTTTCTTATCACCTAATAGCATTGGTATTGGCTCAGATGGTCGCTCATCATTGCCTAAACAATTAGGGTTATTGCGCTTAAAGTTCTCTGCCTGCTCAAAAATCTCTTTATACACTTCATCACGGTCAATTGGTGGATATCCCCACTCATCTAGCAAGATGATTAAGTCAAAATGCAATTCAGCCCGAATATCATCTCGCTTATTCCAATCTGTATATTTGGCTTTATCATCAATGACTTTTTTCACTTCTTTAGCCAGATCCGTCAGTTTTCCTTCTGGATAGGTAAAGTCGTACTTATGAGCGAGCGAGATTAGAATGTCGTAAAAGGCTTTTTCTTCAAAATTTATTCCCATTTCACCGAAGGAGGCCATCTCTTTACGAAGTTCATTGTAGAGATCGATAATCTCGTCTGAAAAGTCAGTAATAATTTCTGAGCGGAGCACATCTTTCTCTTCTCGTTCATTGTATTTTTCGACCAACATATTCATTTTTTTAGTGAAATCGACACCTTTCACTTTATTGGTCTTTTTAAACTCTCCAATCGCCTTGGCAAGCATCTGTTGAAGTAATTGAAGCTTGGTGTTTGGTTGTTTCACCATTTCTAACTTAGCGAGGTAATCTTCATCAAAAATATCAATTTCACCGCCTTGGTCATCACCTAGCTTAAATATTTCCTCTACCCCATCACTCATCAAAGCATCTTTAACCAAATCACGCACTTTGTGGTTCATTTGCTCCACATCAGGTGCACCGCCAGTGGTTATTTTAAAAACTATGGTACGAACGGCGAAGTAATAATGAATTTTGTCTTTATGGGCTTGTGTTAGTTCACTACTGCCTACACAAATGTCATAGGCTGACTTAAGTCGTTTAGTTAAATCCATAAAGGTTTTTTCAAACTTCTTCGTTCTCAGAGCATAATCAGCAGAAGCATTTAAGCAATGCAATTGCTCAAGTGCTGTACCTTTAAAGTATGGTTTTGAATCGAATTTGTAGAATAACCCATCAAGCAAGCTCAGATGATCTTTAACGATAATCACAGACTGCTTAATATCTTCCAAGTTCTGCTCTTGACCGCCAGTATATTGAGATAGAGCTAGGTTCATCTGCTTTTTAATGCCAATGTAATCGACTACCAAGCCACTATTTTTCCCTTCAAACTTACGGTTTACCCTTGAGATAGTTTGGATTAAATTGTGTTTTTGCAGTGGTTTATATATGTAGATAGTGTCTAGAAATGGGACATCAAAACCCGTCAACCACATATCAACCACTATAGCAATCTTGAAGTTCGACTTGCCATTTTTGAATTGACGATCCAACTCTTTACGATCGTCTTTATTACCAAGCTTATGCCATAGTGTTTTATCATCGTCTTGGTTACGAGTCATGATCATCTTAACTCGCTCCATAGGCTTAACTTTTTTCTTATCACTTTCTGATAAGGTTGAGCCTTCTTCACAAATCTTTATTTCATCCCACTTAGGGCGAAGAGCAACCAACTCGTTATAGAACTGATAAGCAATCTCACGACTGCTACAGACGAACATTGCTTTGCCTTTTTGAGTAGTGCCTTCTTCAACTCGATTCTCATAATGCTCTACAAAGTCTTTCGCAATAGACTTAAGCACATCTGGATCGCCTAATATGATATCCATACTCAGCATCGCTTTCTTACTCTTATCTATTTGATACTCGTTGGTGCCTGCATCAAAGCACTCTTTATAGTATTTTTCTATCTTGTCGAGACTCTTGCTATCGAGCAAAACTTTTGCAGCTCGTCCCTCATAGACAATCGGAACGGTAATTTCATCAAAAACCGATTCGGTCATTGTATAGCTATCAACTACCGCACCAAATACATCAAGCGTTGCATCAATTGGTGTCCCCGTAAAACCAACATAAGTTGCATTTGGTAAAGAATCGTGTAGATACTTGGCAAAACCGTAAGTTTTCTTAACACCATCTTCTGTGACTGTGATTTTTTGCTCTAAATTAGTTTGGCTGCGGTGCGCTTCATCCGAAATACAGATTATGTTAGTACGCTCAGTGAGTAATGCTAAATCTTCAGTGAATTTATGAATGGTTGTAAGGAATACACCACCACTTTTACGGCCTTTAAGGTGCTCACGCAGCTCAGCACGGCTATCCACACTAATGATATTCTGATCTCCAACATAACCTTTCGCATTGGTAAATTGACCAGATAGCTGATCATCAAGATCGGTACGATCAGTGATAAGAATGATCGTTGGACTGCCTAGTTCAACATCTTTCATCAACAAGCGAGATAAGAACAGCATTGTGTAGCTCTTACCACACCCTGTAGCTCCAAAGTACGTTCCCCCCTTACCATCACGAATAGGGTCACCACTCATCAACTTGCCATGATCATCAAAGCATTTCATATGTTGTTTGATATTGACAAAAAGTTTTGTTGCTGCGTAATACTGAGGATAACGACAAACAATCTTCTCTTGCTTGCTTGAGGTATCGGGAAGGTAAATAAAGTGACGAATCACATCAGTTAATCGCTTCTTGTTAAACAAGCCGCTGATCATAGTAAAGAGTGAATCAATACCGTCTTTATTCAGCTTCTCTTCACCCGTAATTTTACGCCAAGAGTAATAAAACTCGTATGGGGCGAAGTAAGACCCCATCTTGTTATTCACCCCATCACTTATCACGCACAAAGCGTTGTACTTGAATAGCTCAGGTATGTCTCGATCATAGCGAGTAGTTATCTGTATATAGGCATCGTAAATGGTAGCCTCTTCTCGAATAGCACTCTTGAACTCAAATACAACAAGCGGCAAGCCGTTGATGTAGAGAATTCCATCAGGGATACGCAGCTCATAGCCTTGTATCTCCATCTGGTTTACTACTCGGTAAATATTAGAGTCATGTGAGTAGGAGCCATCAGCCAACAAAGAGTCTTCAACAACTGATGAAAAATCGATAAGCTGAATGTATAAGTCTTTTTGACTTGCATCTTCACGCTTTAGCAAAAAGCCATCAGAGATAAACTTCATAATGACTTTATTCGTATCGTATAGATCCGAAGCTGGAAGGTACTCAAGCTTATGGATAATTTGCTCTATCTCATAGGCTGTAATGCTATCAGCTCGATAACGTTTAGCTAGAAATTCACGAAGATCGGACTTAATTAACACATCTTCTGGTGCTCGCTCAATCGCCTCACCACAAGTATGTGAATAACCTTCTTTCCCTAGTAGTTCAATAATAGCTTGTTCAAGCCTTTCTTCTGTGAATTTCATTTAAATTAACTCTTCCTTATCGTGCCCCATTTGCTCAACTACACCTCGTAACAAGATCGGAGATAAAGGTTTAAGGATTTCTTCAAAACGTTTACTTATCTCTTTTCTAATTTCTAATGCGTGATGAATAGCAACATATTTTTTTTGAGCATCAATGGGCGGTAGCGGAACTTCAATGTCACAAAACCTATCCCAGTCTAAACCGCCTCGAATACTAGAATCACAATAGAACCAAGTTAGTCGATCAAATTCTGGGCGCTGAAAAAACATCATCAAAAATTCTGGCAATACAACTTCATCATCTAGAACTTCAAAAGTCTTGTACGCTGGGGAAACTAACGCTGGTTCATCATCTCTATAAAGTGCTATAGGCAATCGTTCATCACGACCTACGTGCATAATATTACAGGCGAAAACTCCTTTTTTAATGACCTTATAGTTTGTTAAATCTAAGTTTGTTGAATTAGCAATTGATGGCATGTAGTTTTTAGATATGTTTATGCCTAGAAGATTAGACACACAGTTATCTTTGTTCTTCACATCAACCATAGAAATAAGGCTGCCTATTGGACTAGATTTCATAACCGATTCCTTTAAATGCTTCAAATAGCTCTTCTTGGGCTTGTTTCTCTTCTTTCATTAATGCCGACAATTCAGACTGAATTCTTAGCATTTCCGCCTCAAAATCTATTGTGCTATCGGTAGCTGAAAAAGGGATATATTTACTAGGGACAAGAGAGTAATCGCTTTTTACAATCTCTTCTTTTGATGCCGAGTAGCAAAATTCAGCTACATTTTTATAACTTTCAGGATGCCTATCTCTTTGCCAACAGTGAAAAACTTTAGCTACATCGCTAATGTTATTTTCCGTAAGCTCTATATATTTTTTTTCGAACTCAGTCCCTAACCTTCTAAGGTCCATAAATAAAATTTCTTTGTTTCTTTCCCTTAAATGCACCTCACCATCTTCATTTTGGAGAACCCTAGCGTCTTTATTTTTATTGATAATCCATAAAGTCACACTGATATCAGTGTTATAAAACATATCTCTAGGCAGAGTAATAATGGCCTCAACTAAGTTGTTATCAATGAGTTGCTTACGTATCTTGTACTCACTACCTGAAGCTGAAGTTGAACCACTTGATAAGATAAATCCAGCAATTCCGTTTTGAGAAAGCTTAGATACCATATGCAGTATCCAGCCATAGTTGGCATTACTAACTGGTGGAATCTCATAACCATCCCAGCGATGATCATCAATCAATTCTTCTGTTCCTCGCCAATCTTTTTGGTTGAAGGGAGGGTTTGCCATAATAAAATCAGCCTTAAGCGTCTCTTGCTGATCATTAGCAAAAGTATCTTTGGCTGCCACACCTAAGTTGGCAGAGATCCCTCTTATAGCAAGGTTCATTTTTGCAAGCTTAAATGTCGTAGGGGTCGCTTCTTGCCCATAGATAGCAACGTCTTTTGTATTCCCTTTATGCTTTTCAATAAACTTCATCGATTGGACAAACATACCACCTGAACCACAACAAGGATCATAGATTTTGCCTCTATACGGCTCAATTAATTCAGCTATTAAATTAACCACGCTTTTCGGTGTATAGAACTCCCCCTTACCTTTACCTTCTGCAATAGCAAATTTGGCTAAGAAATACTCATAAACCCTTCCTACAATATCTTTATGAGGACTGTTTAGTGTTTCTATGTTCCCAATGACATCCACTAGTGCCGCTAACTTACTGGTATCGAACTCTAATTGAGAAAAGTAATTCTTAGGTAATGCACCTTGTAATGCTTTATTGGTTTTCTCGATAGTGCTTAGAGCTGTATCAATTTTCAGCGCAATATCTTCTTGTTTCGCGTTCTGCTGAACAAAGCTCCAACGGCTCTCTTCTGGTAGATAAAACACATTATCTTTGGTGTATGCCGGCACCATATCAATGTGTTTTTCAAGCCCTTCATCAATAAGTTTCTGACGCTGCTTTTCAAAGGTATCACTGATGAACTTTAAGAAAATTAGGCTCAATACGATGTGTTTGTATTCTGATGATTCAACACTACCACGCAGCTTATTTGCCGCATCCCAGAGTGTTTCTTCAAATGATTTTTCTTTCTTTTTTACAGGTGATTTTGCCATGTTTTTTATTACTCTAAAAAGTTAGGGCTACTGCAGTTGTTTGCAGTTCATGGCAAAAGATTATATATGAAATTAAGTGAATGAGGTTGATAAAGCTCCGATTTTATGAGCTTTTATAGGACGTCTTAGAAAAAGTTATTAGCAATAGTAAATCTTCAGAATATGAATAAATCAAAATTATTACCACTGACACTGGTAAGCTAAGCAATAGAAGTTGTTTTATTCCAATGCCTTTTCACTGTCGCAATCCCCAACCCTAATGCTTCAGCCGTTTTTGATTGAGATAGCCCCTCAGCTTTCTTGGTTTGGACTGACTGGGTCGTCTTATCCGCTGTTGGTCTGCCGAGTTTCTTGCCTTGTGCTTTAACTCTTTCAAGCCCTTCTCTTGTTCGCTCCCTGATCCGGTTTCGCTCGAACTCTGCAAAAGCTGAAAACATCTGAAGCATTAGCTTACCCTCAGAACTAGAAAGGTCTGCCACGGGCAGGTCAAGGCAAGCAACCTTAATGCCTTTATCAGTCAGCAGATTAATGGTGTTTTGAACATCAATATTATCGCGGCCTAAACGATCTAGCTTTAAGACCACCAGCATATCGCCACGTTCCAGCTGGTGGTTGATAAGCATCTTGAACTTTTCACGCTTCATCGCTTCAACAGAACCAGAAACCGTTTCGCTGATAATGCGAGCATCATTCACCTCATACCCCCTCTGGCGAATGGCAAGAATTTGGTTTTCTGTTGTTTGCTCAGTTGTCGAAACACGGCAATAGGAAAAGATTCGCATGGGTCACTCACTTTCGATTTAGGTATCAAATATGGGGGTATCATACATTAAAGGCATCATAAATTTCATACCATAGTTTTATGATACCGATATTGCATAAAAAATCTGGCATCAATATACGAATATTTATTGATACCAGATGATCAGGTTAATTTGACGGTTTTAGTTCTTTGCCATCATTTGTTGAAACTTCATAAATTGCTTAAATTGCTCCTCCATATCTGATGAGCTTTTTTCAGCAGGCATAGCTAACTTACGCAATAGTTCAGCTTGTTTATAATCAGGCACATCGCCATAACTATAAAAACTGGTCAGCACGCTTTCATGCCCTAGGTTTTGGCTCCATGCCTTAAACTCTTCAGGCGTTCGACACAAATTTTCACCTAACCGTACTAACGTATTGCGGAAACTGTGAGGATTAAAATAAGGCAAACCTACAGCTTCAAAGGCTTGTTTAAAAACCTTACGAATTGGGCTTGCATTACTCCAATGCTCCTTGAGTAAACCAACAGCTTCAAATTGCTGATTCTTGTTGTGTGCCAGTTTTGTTTTAGGAAATAACGGGTCATTTTGGCTGTACCCAAGTTCCCTAATCAGATGCTCAATCCATTCACTCAACACCTTTGATGGCAACTCACCCACAGGGAAAAAATAGGTGGTGAATGTTTTACTAAATTTCGTGTTTACATCCCTTGCATCCTGATAAAAGCTCTGTTCAACAATATCAACGTGTTTTATTTTAACTGAAGCGACAGCACCATCTCTTGCGCCAGTTAAGATAACAAAAGCCATTAAAGCTCTATCACGCATTTCAATCTCATTTGAGCAAGGCATAGCTTCTAATGTCTGCATTATCTGCTCAATCTTCGCCACGTTTCTTTTGCGTTTTGCATTAGCGATACGAGTATCTTTTTCAGACAAGTTGAAGTACTCAATATCGCTGTAATTAATTTTTGCTCGATACCCTTTCTGGGTAACCAAATATTGAAAAAACATCTTTAAGTGACGAGTTGCAGTGTGCACTGTTGCCTTGCTCAACTTTTCACCAGTAACAATTGACTTTTTAGCAAGCAGACTCCTTTTAAAACCAATAGCATGTTTGGCCTTGAACTTACTAAAGTCAGAATAATCCGTGCATTCTTCAAAGCGATTGATGGACTTCATCGCACCATCAATTGTTGAATCATCTTGGCGTTTTGCATCTCTCAAATATTTGATGTAATCATGAAGAATTCGCGCATTATTCGTACTACTTTTTTTCATCATCAAACTCCTTAGCGAAAGGACAATTCAAGAGAGCACTTCCTCTCAGGATTAAGTGCTCTTCAGCTATCGGTAATTTCCCTCCGAGTTCTAGCCAAATTTGGTTTACATCTCGCCAAGAAACGTACTTATTAGCTTGGCATCCACACTCATAGCAATGCCCTGTCATTTGAGCCATTCCCGCAGGCTTAGCGATAAACTCAAGAGATTTAATATCAGGCGTTTTGGGTTGCTTACATTTAAAACAGTACATTTCGTTTACTTCACACTTGAACATGTCTGCTTTTCGCCTCCTTTTTAAATGAATTTTCAAGTCAACCCCATGTATTAAAAGAGGACGTTTTTCATCCACAACAGGCAGGCCAGCATGAATCCAATTGCGTACAGTTTTTGGATGAACCCCCAATGTTTCACTAACTTCAATAACGGTATAGAAGCGGTGAATTTTGATCCGATTAGGATTATTACGACTACCCATTGTTAGCCGCCTTAGATGCTGCAATGCGCTCATCAAGCCATTGATCAATGTCTGCCTCAAGCCAACCAACTGCACGCTCCCCCAAAGAGATAGCCTTGGGAAAGATACCTTTTGTCATGTGCAGGTAAATGGTGCTGGTGGACAAGCCAGTTCTGCCTTTGACTTCAGGCAAGCGGATGATTTTGTTTGACACGATAGGAACCTCTAAACGTTAATGGAAACGAATAAGAGGTTATTGATTTCTAGTGCAGGAAAACCCAATTGGGGAAATCAAGTCCCAATTTTATCTATTTTGCTTTAATTCAACCATATCTAATATCAGAGGTATAAGATCGCGAATTGTTTGCTCTGATATTGGAGTATTATTTGACTCTGTTGCTCTTCGAATCTTCCCCACAACACCTCGCTCTTGAAGGTCAAAATTAGCTTTTTTCAATATCGTTCCGAGTAGAAGGAGAAGTGTCGTACGTTCTTTGCAATGTAGTGATTTGGCTTCTTTAGGCTTATCTTCTAACGAGTAAATGAACCTATTTATTTCAGAAGTACTTATCACTAAAATATTATTATGGTCATCTAATTTACTTGCTAAGCTGTATTGTGGAGGTCTGTAAGGCCTCTTCAGCCTCAACCTTATTTCTTGAAGACTAAGTTTCTCATTTTCGTCTTGAGCATCAGGAGCCAAAGAAGAGTTGTACTCATCACTTTCAGACAAACGCTCTTGTCTAACCTGTAATTGATAGGTTTCGCCATCTTTTTGAAGATAATGCCCAACGAAACGAGGAATTGTTCCAGCATGATCAGAAGTTGTTTGATAATACCTATCTGCTATATCCGCCTGTTCCGCACCAACCATTGCTAAATCCCACACCCCAGATATGGAATACGTCTCAGCTACGACCTCTTCAGCCCACAAGTCTCCTGATATCTGGGTATATCCTTTTATCGGAACGCGAAAGCACTTATCTTTAGGAAAATCGGGGATATTTTTAGGTATAAGCTGCTTATATTTCACATCTTTTGCTCTAATAAGCCGTACTTTTTTAGCTTTTGCTCCATTTACAAATTTCACTGAAAGCCTGATGTGACCATCGGCTGCAAGTTGATATAACTCAGATAGTGAGATTGACTCCCCAATCAAGTTAGAAATATGAGTAATCGCTTCATCAAGTGTTAACCATTTTTTCAATTTATATAACTTACTCATGCTTAGCCTAGCCCTATAACGTTTTACTCGATAAAACGTCTAGATAATTCGCCCATTCCTGCATTAATTTGGTTCTTTCAGCCAGATAAAGCGAACGGTTATAAGCTCTTGAGGTTGCAGTCCCAGTTAGATGAGCAAGCTGCACTTCAATCACCTCATGATTCCAGCCTTTTTCATGCAAGATGGTTGATGCGGTACTTCTAAAACCGTGAGCTGACATGACATCAGCGGGATAGCCCAACTCACGAAGACGATTGGTTAAAATATTTTTGCTCATTGGTTTACTGCTATCCCTTTGATTTGGGAAGACCAGCTTTGAATATCCAGTTACCGCTTTTATCTCTTGAAGATGTTGAACCACCTGTTTAGACATCGGGACTAAATGCTCTCGCCCTCGCTTCATCGCTTCTGCTGGAATCCTTATCAAGCATTCATCAAAATCGATGTATTCCCACTTTAGGTTTCTTATCTCGGTTGGTCTTAAAAATAGTCGAGGGATCAGCTTTAAAGCTTCGATAGTGCAGTAATTACCCGACTCTGAGGTGTCTATATCGTTGATCAATTGTGCGAGCTCGTTGGGCTTAACAATTGCAGCCCTATGCTTAACTGGCGGTAAAGGCTTTAATATATCTCTCAGAGGCAAACCTTGAGCTGGGTTATTACGTGTGAGCCGATGCGCCAATGCATAGCCAAATACTCGGTTTATAACAGCCAAAATGTTAGGGGCTTTCTTAGACGTTCCATCAGCTTCGATGGCAAGCATTAATTCAGTTATATGGCCTGCATCGATCTCCTCAATATGAAGCCCACAGATAGATTTAGAGTCCACCAGCAACCATCGTTTAACTCTAGCTGCATGGTCTTCAGACCAAGAATCTCTTTGCTGCTCCCACCATTTAATAGCAATAGTTGAAAACAACTTATCTTTAGGGGCTGTTTTGACACGCTTTCTATCTCTGCGCTCATCCATGGGGTTAATACCATGAATTAATGAAGCTCTTGCTTCTTCCGCCAATCTTCGAGCTTCAGCTAGTGATATAGAGGGGTATTTCCCTAAAGCCATCTCTTGGTACTTACCAGCATGCCTAAATCTCAGTCGCCAAAGTTTGACGCCACTTTTTTTAACTAATAAAAACAGGTTATTACCGTCAGATTTTTTCACCTGAGATTTATCATCTGGACAAATCATTTTTTTAACTTCTAACGTAGTTAAAGGCATCCACAACTCCTAAAGAGGGGTACAAGATGAGGGGTACTGAGGTTTACACACCTATTTCTAGGATAGTAAAAAATTAAGATACCCCTCATTAACACCTCAAAATTCTAAGAACCAGTGAAATATTATGGGTACTTATAGGAAGCCAAGTCAACAAAAAAGCCCGTAAACTATAAGCTTACGGGCTTTTCTAGGAAGTGTTAGTATTTGGGCAATACGATTACATCATGCCGCCCATTCCGCCCATTCCGCCCATGCCACCCATACCGCCCATATCTTGGCCAGCATTTTGTGGGATCTCAGCAACCATAGCTTCTGTAGTGATCATCAGACCTGCGATTGACGCAGCGAATTGCAATGCACAACGGGTCACTTTAGTTGGGTCAAGGATACCCATTTCTAACATGTCACCGTAAGTGTCGTTACCAGCGTTGTAACCGAAGTTACCGCTGCCGTTCTTCACTGTGTTAGCAACAACTGACGCTTCTTCACCCGCGTTAGTGGCGATTTGACGCAGTGGCGCTTCCATTGCACGCAGTGCGATAACCACACCGTGTTTTTGGTCTTCGTTTAATACTTCAACTTCAGCGATCTTAGAAGCTACGCGAACCAGAGCAACACCGCCGCCAGGAACCACGCCTTCTTCTACCGCAGCGCGAGTTGCATGCAGAGCATCTTCAACGCGGGCTTTTTTCTCTTTCATTTCAACTTCAGTCGCTGCGCCAACTTTAATCACTGCTACGCCGCCAGCTAGTTTAGCCATACGCTCTTGCAGTTTTTCTTTGTCGTAGTCAGAAGTTGATTCTTCAACTTGTTGTTTGATTTGGCTTACACGAGCAGCAATTTGTGTTTGCTCACCGTTACCATCGATGATGGTAGTGTTGTCTTTAGTGATCACAACACGCTTAGCTGTACCTAAATCTTCCAGGGTTGCTTTTTCAAGCTCTAGGCCGATTTCTTCAGCAATAACAGTACCGCCAGTCAGGATTGCTACGTCTTGCAGCATTGCCTTACGACGATCGCCAAAGCCAGGTGCTTTAACGGCAGCCACTTTCACGATACCGCGCATATTGTTCACAACTAAAGTTGCTAATGCTTCGCCTTCAACATCTTCAGCAACGATAAGCAATGGCTTACCGGTTTTTGCCAGACCTTCAAGGATAGGTAACAGTTCGCGAATGTTAGAGATTTTCTTGTCTACTAACAGTACGAATGGGTGGTCTAACTCAACGCTGCCGGTTTCTGGCTTGTTGATGAAGTATGGAGACAGGTAGCCACGGTCAAACTGCATACCTTCTACTACGTCCAATTCGTTTTCTAACGCTTGGCCTTCTTCAACGGTGATCACGCCTTCTTTACCGACTTTTTCCATCGCAGTAGCGATGATTTCGCCGATAGATTCGTCAGAGTTTGCAGAGATAGTCGCAACTTGGGCAATCGCTTTTGAATCTGCACAAGGTTGTGATAAGGCTTTTAATTCAGCAACTGCAGCGATAACGGCTTTGTCGATACCGCGCTTCAGATCCATTGGGTTCATACCGGCTGCAACGGCTTTTAAGCCTTCAACGACAATGGCTTGAGCCAGTACAGTTGCAGTAGTAGTACCATCACCGGCGGCGTCGTTGGCTTTAGAAGCAACTTCTTTCACCATTTGCGCGCCCATGTTTTCGAATTTGTCTTCTAACTCGATTTCTTTGGCAACAGATACACCGTCTTTAGTGATCAGTGGTGAGCCGAAGCTCTTGTCTAATACCACGTTACGGCCTTTAGGGCCTAAGGTCACTTTTACTGCGTTCGCTAGAATATTTACGCCAGCCAGCATTCTTACGCGAGCGTCATTACCAAATACAACTTCTTTAGCTGCCATCTTGATTATCCTTTAAATTTTTAATGATTAATTGGAATGTCGAATTGATGCTGAGGATTAACCCACTACTGCCATCAGGTCAGCTTCCGACAGGATCAAAACTTCTTGTCCGTCGATTTTTTCTTTCTTAACGCCGTAACCTTCATTGAAGATCACCACGTCACCCACTTTGACATCCAGTGGTTTAACTGTGCCATTTTCTAAGATACGGCCATTGCCCACAGCAAGGATTTCACCGCGAGTTGATTTTTCAGCGGCGCTACCGGTCAGTACTATGCCACCCGCTGATGTTGATTCAACTTCTAGACGCTTAACGATTACGCGGTCATGTAATGGACGAATATTCATCTATGAACTCTCCTAATGATTTGATGCCCTACAATCGAGCCTATTTGTGATTAAAAAAACAGACACCTGAGTCTGCTCTTTTGCTGTCTGAGATATGGGGCTGATAGTGTCGAGATCCAAGGGCATTTACAAAAAAAACTTCAATTTTTTGATGTCGGTTTTTTCAAGTCCGCACAATCCTGCTAGAATCTCGCCTCCGCTCGCTAACAAGGCACTATTTTTCCATGAAAGACAGACACGGGCTGCTCACCGCGCCAATTGGTCGTGTACTGCTCAACATGAGCCTCCCCAACTTAATTGGCATTATGACCATTCTAGGTTTCAGCCTCGCTGACACTTTTTTTATCAGCCAATTGGGCACCGAAGCCTTAGCCGCCATCAGTTTTACCTTTCCGGTGACCTTAGTGATCTCGAGTATCGCCATTGGTATTGGTGCTGGAGTCTCGACCAATTTAGGCCGACTTATCGGCTCGGGTAATGCCCACAAGGCCAAAGTATTCTTGCATGATGCCTTATTGCTGACCTTTGGTTTGATTGCCAGTTTAGCCGCTCTGGGTAGCATTTTTATCGAGCCACTGTTTCGCTTACTCGGAGCAAACGATGACAGCTTGCCGCTAATCCACGACTATATGATTTACTGGTATGTCGGTGCGCCGCTGCTGGTGTTGTTGATGGTGGGCAATCAGGGTTTACGTTCCACTGGCGATACCCGCTCGCCGGCGATGATTATGGCGCTGGCGGCAATCATCAACCTCATTCTGGATCCATTACTTATCTTCGGTATTGGGCCGTTTCCACGTTTAGAAATTCAAGGTGCCGCGATTGCAACCCTGTTCGCTTGGTTGGTGGCGTTATCTTTGTCGGGATATTTGTTGATTGTCAGGCGCAAGATGCTCGAATGGACAGTATTTGACATCGACAGAATGCGCGCCAACTGGGCCAAACTTGCCCATATCGCCCAACCCGCCGCCTTGATGAATTTAATCAATCCGTTAGCCAATGCCATTATCATGGCCATGTTGGCGCATATCGACCACAGCGCAGTGGCAGCCTTTGGTGCTGGTACTCGCTTAGAGTCAGTGTTATTAATCGTGGTGATGGCGCTATCGTCGAGCTTAATGCCCTTTATCGCGCAGAACTTAGGTGCAGGCCAGCCACAGAGGGCGAAAGAAGCCCTGCTGCTATCGATAAAATTTATCTTTATCTTCCAAACCATACTTTATATTCCACTGATCTTTTTGGCTGAACCTATCGCGCACTTATTCAGTACCGATCCGCTGGTGATCGAGTGGTTGAGTTTTTACATCTTAGTGTTGCCCTGCGCCTACGGACCTTTAGGCATAGTGATTATTGTGGCGACCTCGCTCAATGCTTACCACAGACCTATGAGTTCACTGGTGATCAACCTGTGCCGCTTAGTGCTACTTATGCTGCCGCTGGCGGCTTTAGGATCCTATATAGGTGACGTTAAAGGCCTGCTGCTGGCGCTACCTGTGACCAATATTTTGATGGGAATTGCTTGTTACTGGCTGGCGCAGCGGATCTGTGAGCCGACAAAGATCACAACCGCTAACGCCATTCGCGAGGGGTAAACTAGCTTGATTTTTTAACGGGAAAGCGCAACACGTCGTCTGAAAACGCTCCCGTAGAGGCTTTGCAGGATCGACGTGGGCCTTGCTCGCTCATGTTGATCGGCACGCCATTTGGCACTAACTCTTGCATTATGTAGTCGATAAAGCGTCGACAGGCTAAACTCACGTAACGTCTTGATGGATAAGCTAAGAAACATTCGCCTTGATGGGGCTGGATTTCAGGTAACAGAGTCACTAGCTCACCGCTTTGCACATATTCATCCACGACTTCAGCAGGCGCATACACGATACCGCGCCCTTGCAATCCAAACTCAACCGCCACTTCAATACTGTTCGAGCAGAAATTGCCTCTGACTCTCACCTCTTGTTCTGAACCGATAAATAACTCATTAAAAATTTTGCCGTTGGATAAACGGAACATAGACACATTATGCGCTTCAATCTCTTTCGGTGTTTTAGGTGTGCCGTGTACCGCTAAATATTGCGGACTGGCGTAAAAACGTAAGTCAGTGGTAAAAATCGGCCGCACCACTAAATCTAAGGTATCCAACGCAGGCTCAACCACAAAGGCCACATCGAGATTATGTTTCACCATATCGACGGATTCTGAGCTGCTGATGACTTCTAAGGTGAGTTTTGGGTGCATATCCATAAAGCGGAAAATGGCTTGCATCAAGATTTTCATGCTATGGATGGGGAACATTTGAATGCGCAGATGCCCGCTGATCTCAGCATCATCATTGGTCATTTCGAATAGGGTTTCATCGAGCTGGGCCAGAATGTTTTGCGAGCGCTGGTAAAAATGGCTACCTGCAGACGTGAGCGTCATGGAGCGGCTCTGGCGGTGGAACAATTTAATATTCAGCTCATCTTCCAAGGCTTGCAAACGCCGACTGACAGTCGATTTTGGCAAGTTAAGTAAATCAGCCGCTTCAATCAAACTACCGGTTTCAGCAATTCGGTGGAATAACGCTAAGTCCTCTGTCTTCATTTTGACCTTAAGTTCAATCTCATTATGTGGGACTGATAATCCCAAAGTATCCCGTTTATTGCAACTACTTTAGCTGGTATCTTCGCGCCCAGAAATGCTGACAACTTGTTAACTAGGAAATCGCCACCATGAAATCATATCGACTCTTGCCACTGGCAATGCTGCTTCCAGCCCTGCTCAGTGGTTGTTCGCCTGCGGAAAGTTCAGTACAAGTGGACACTGTCCGTCCGGTTAAACTGTTTGAAGTGCTCAACGTAGAAGCTGGAGATTTTAGAACTTTTCCTGCCCGCGTTGCCGCCAATAGCCGCGCCGAATTGTCGTTCCGTATTTCAGGGCAATTAACCGAACTGACATTAGTCGAAGGCCAAAGAGTCGCTCAAGGTAGCCTGCTCGCCCAGCTTGACGACAGGGATGCCAAAAATAATTTAATGACCCGTGAGGCCGAGCACGAACTGTTAGCTGCCGACTTTAAACGTAAGGTCGAGCTGCTTAATCGTAAGCTGATTTCACAGTCTGAGTTTGATAGCACGCAAGCGCAGCTCAAATCGGCCAAGGCGGCCCTTGCGGCAGCGCGCGATCAGCTGAGTTACACCCGTTTAACTGCGCCCTTTAGCGGCACTATTGCAAAACGTTTAGTGGATAACCACCAAATAGTGCAGGCCAATCAAGGGGTGTTAACACTGCAAAACAACAACTTGCTCGATGTGAGCATTCAAGTTCCCGAGTCGATGGCGGCGGGGCTGAAGCAATATACCGATCAAGCTCACTTTACCGCTAAGGTGCGTTTTAGCGCCTTTCCCGAGCAAAGTTTCGATGCCAAGTTTAAAGAATACTCCACCCAAGTCACCCCAGGTACTCAAGCCTATGAAGTGGTTTTTTCATTGCCTCAACCTCAAGATATTCAATTACTTCCGGGGATGAGTGCCGAGTTAACCTTAGCCTTAGTTAAAGATCCAAGCGCCCTTGCATCCAGCATAGTGCCCGTGACCGCTATCGATAAACGCGATCAAGATGGCCAAGTGCAAGTGTGGGTTTATCAAACCCAATCGGGTGAAGTCAAACCCACTATGGTGACCCTAGGACGCGTGAGTAACCAAGGCGTTGAGATTTTAACGGGTATCAACAAGGGCGATCTTATCGTCAGCGCTGGCGTGTCTCAATTATCCGCTGGCATGAAAGTCAAACCACTACGCTGGCAGCGTGGGGTGTAATTGATGAACATTGCAGAGTATTCGATACGCCACAAAGTCATCAGTTGGATGTTTGTGTTGCTGCTACTCGTGGGTGGCGGCGTGAGTTTTACCGGTTTGGGGCAATTGGAATTCCCCGAATTCACCATTAAAGAAGCCCTAGTGATCACGGCTTACCCCGGCGCATCACCTGAACAAGTTGAAGAAGAAGTCACACTGCCGCTCGAAGATGCCCTGCAGCAACTCGATGCCATTAAGCATGTGACCTCGATTAACAGTGCGGGCCTGTCACAAATCCAAATCGAGATTAAAGAAAGCTACGACAAAACCACCCTGCCACAGGTGTGGGATGAAGTGCGTCGTAAGGTGAACGACACGGCGGGCAACTTGCCTCCGGGCACCACTGCGCCGCAGGTGATGGACGACTTTGGTGATGTGTATGGCATTTTATTTAATCTCTCTGGGCCCGATTATAGCAACCGCGAGTTAAGCAATTACGCCGACTATCTGCGCCGCGAACTCGTGCTCGTGCCCGGGGTGAAAAAAGTTTCAGTTGCAGGCAGCGTCATCGAGCAAGTCGTGATTGAAATCTCCCAGCAAAAGCTGTCGGCACTGGGATTAGATCAAAGCTATATCTATGGTTTAGTGAACAATCAAAACGTAGTCTCCAACGCGGGCAGCTTAGTGATTGGCGATAACCGTATCCGCATTCATCCCACGGGCGAATTTAGCAATGTGCAGGATCTGGCGCGCTTGATTGTCAGCCCACCGGGTAGCACTGAGCTGATTTACCTTGGCGACATTGCCAATATCGAAAAGGATTACGACGAAACCCCAAATGTGCTTTACCACAATAAGGGCGAAGCGGCGTTATCACTGGGGATTTCTTTCTCTAGCGGCGTGAACGTGGTTGAAGTCGGACAAAAGGTCAGTGACCGCTTAGCCGAGCTTGAATCCCAACGCCCAATCGGCATGAATTTAGCGACGGTTTACAACCAGAGTCAGGCGGTCGATGAGACAGTCAACGGCTTCTTAATCAACTTATTAGAATCCATTGCTATCGTGATCGCCGTGCTCCTGCTGTTTATGGGGCTGCGCTCAGGCATGTTGATGGGCCTGATCTTACTGCTGACGATTCTAGGTACCTTTATCGTGATGAAAGTGCTGGGGATTGAGCTGCAACTCATCTCCCTCGGCGCACTCATTATCGCCCTTGGCATGTTGGTCGATAACGCGATTGTGGTCACCGAAGGTATTTTGATTGGCCTGCGCCGTGGTAAAACTCGCCTCGAAGCGGCCAAGCAAATTGTGGCTCAAACCCAGTGGCCGCTATTAGGCGCGACTGTGATTGCCATTATTGCCTTTGCGCCCATTGGCTTATCGCAAAATGCCGCAGGTGAATTCTGCCGTTCTTTATTCCAAGTGTTGATGATTTCGCTGTTTATCAGCTGGATAACCGCCATCACCTTAACGCCGTTCTTCTGCCATCTGTTATTTAAGGATGCGCCGAGCGATGAAGAAGCCCAAGACCCCTACAAGGGCTGGTTCTTCAGCTTATATCGCGCAAGTTTAACCCTAGCGCTGCGCTTTAGGCTGGTGAGTATTCTGCTGGTTATAGCCATGCTGTTCAGCGCTGTGGTGGGCTTTGGTCATATCAAGAATGTGTTCTTCCCTGCCTCTAACACGCCGATTTTCTTTGTGGATATCTGGATGCCAGAGGGCACGGACATTAAGGCGACCGAACGTTTTACTGCCGATATTGAGCGCCAGTTACTGCAACAGAACGAGCAAAAAGATATTGGGTTGAAACACTTAACCAGCGTTATCGGCCAAGGTTCGCAGCGTTTCGTCCTGCCCTATCAGCCAGAAAAAGGCTATCCCGCCTTTGCCCAGTTGATCGTCGAAATGCAAGATCTCGCCGCCGTTAAAGCCTATATGCCAGAGTTAGAAACCTTGTTAAATCAACGTTTCCCACAGGCGCAATATCGCTTAAAAAACATGGAGAACGGCCCTTCGCCCGCCGCCAAAATTGAGGCACGCTTCTACGGCGACAATCCTGAAGTGCTGCGCGCTTTAGGCGCCCAAGCCGAGGCCATTTTCCACGCCGAACCGAGCATGGATGGCATACGTCACAACTGGCGTAATCAAGTGCCCTTGATCCGTCCGCAACTGGAAAATGCCCAAGCGCGGGAAACGGGGATCAGTAAGCAAGATCTCGACAATGCCCTATTGGTTAACTTTAGCGGTAAACAAATTGGTCTATACCGAGAAACCAGCCACTTGTTGCCCATCGTCGCCAGAGCGCCCGCCGAAGAACGTTTGCAGGCCGACAGCCTGTGGAAGTTGCAAATTTGGAGTAGCGAACACAACACCTTTGTGCCTGCCACCCAAGTGGTGAGTAGCTTTAACACTGAGTGGGAAAACCCGCTGGTGATGCGCCGAGATCGTATGCGTATGCTCGCTGTGATGGCCGATCCTAAGCTTGGCAGTGATGAAACCGCCGACTCTGTACTGCGTAAAGAGAAAGACAAGGTCGAAGCGATCAGCCTGCCCGCAGGTTATCACTTGGAATGGGGCGGTGAATTTGAAACCGCAGGCGAAGCGCAAACCGCGGTATTCAGCTCGATTCCCATGGGTTATCTGGCGATGTTCTTGATCACCGTATTCCTGTTCAACTCAGTGCGTCAGCCCTTAGTGATCTGGTTTACTGTGCCCTTGGCCCTGATTGGGGTGTCTGCGGGACTCTTGTTATTCGACGCCCCTTTCAGCTTTATGGCGCTACTCGGCCTGCTGAGTTTGTCGGGTATGGTGATTAAAAACGGTATCGTCTTGGTCGATCAAATCAACCTCGAACTCAGTGAAGGCAAACCCGCTTATTTCGCCTTGGTCGACTCCTGTGTCAGCCGTGTGCGCCCCGTCATGATGGCAGCGATAACCACTATGCTCGGGATGATCCCACTGATCTCTGACGCCTTTTTCGGTTCAATGGCGATTACGATTATTTTCGGTCTTGGTTTTGCTTCACTGCTAACACTCATAGTACTGCCAGTGATGTACAGCCTAGTATTCAATATTAAAGCGACAGCGATAGGAGGTGAGTCACCTAACAAATAACACTCAACTTTTTAGCTCCGCAATTGTTCCAAAAACGCTTCCCGGCGCGGCCGGTCAGTCACTCGTGGCTGGCTGGTCATTTCTGATACATGTCCCCCCCTAGCTATTGCGATCTGTTGCGCTTATCTGACTTGCCATTTACACTTGATGGCGAGCGACAAGCTCAAGGAAGTGATTATTAAATAAGGAAGTTATATGAAGCTCATCAAGCTAGCTGTGCTGCTCGGCCTCGTTTTTATGGCGTATCAAAAATGGTATGCAGTCAAACCCCTCGAATCCCATTTATTAACTTCTGTCCCCGTGAAAGTGCAGATGTTACCTAATCCCAAGGCGCTACATAAAAACTCGGGACAGGTCAGCGTTGAAACCATTACCACTCAAAAACAAGCTCAAGAACCGCTGGTATTGAGCGTTATCGCCTACAGCTCCCAGTTTGAAACCATAGATGAGGAAGATATTACCGAGCTTTCCTTCGATGACACCAACACGCTAGCGAAAAAGTTTAAAGAGATGCAGGGAACAGATGAGCTGAAATTGACGCGCGGTTATATCGAACACGGCGGGCAGCGGGGTTATGAGATCAGTATGGATATGGGTAAAGATCTTGGCACTTTAGTGCAGCATGCCTATGCCTACAATAATCACCTGCTGATTTTAACCGCCAGCTATGATGACAATGGCCAAAACCGTCGCACCGCAGAAGCCTTTCTCAACTCAGTGGAATTTTTATAACGAGTGGAAGAAGTACACCAGCGGCGCAGCTCAGAGGATTCTGAAGGCCGCTGGTATTGAAGCGAGATTTGGGTAGAAGTTCAAGCGAATAAACGCGCAAACCAAATTAGCTAAACCATAACAGACTAAGGCTTAGGATCTTTATCCTGCGCGTTACCTTGTTCTTTATTCTGATCTTTATAAAGCAGCTGATGACTCGCGGGCTTGATATCACTTGGATCGACTTTATGTTCGAAGTCGCCCTCAAACACATTACCGTCTTTCTTCACGCTATCATCAAACGGCGCTTGGCCAAATGGGTCCTGCGGCTTAGGCCCAAAGGGACTTTGGCCCGCTTGAAAGCCGCCGTGCATTCCGCCCTGTAACCCCGCCACAACCCGCAACTGCATGCGCTTGAACAGCAAGGCAGCAATGGGACGGCGGGTGAATGGCGTCAGCAATAATAGGCCAATGGCATCGGTCACAAAACCGGGGATCACCAGTAAAATACCCGCCATGGCTAACATCATGCCTTCGACGATTTCTTGCCCCGGCGCTTCACCGCGAGCGAGTTTTTGCTGTACTTGCATTAAGGTGCTTAAACCTTGGCTGCGAACCAAAGAGACCCCGAGCACAGCGGTAAACAGCACTAAACCTATGGTAGTCCAAGTGCCAAGCACTTCACCCACACGGATCAGCACCGACAGCTCTATTACTGGGATCAGCACAAAGAGTAAAAATATAATGAAAAACATACCGACCTCAGGTTTATCTGACTATCTGTGTAAACTAAATGGGGACTATCCGGTCTTAATTCAAGTCAGGCTAAGCATTGCGACAGACTAAGGGTCTAATAACCTCTGATTGAGCAACGGATTTAACAACTGATATTTAGCTCACCCTTTTGTTAACGCGCTAATGTATGAGACCATTAAAACACGTAAAGTAGCCTAACTCAGTTGGCTTAAGCGAACTTTAAGATTCTTAAGAGACGATACCTAATACCATGCAGCATCAGTATTTAATGGTTAGCACTACCTGCCCCGATGAAGTACAAGCCAATACCTTGGCTCGGGCTTTAGTTGAGTCGCGTATTGCCGCTTGTGTTCATATCTCCGCCCCGATACGTTCAATTTATGCTTGGGAAGGGAAAATCTGTGAAGAACAAGAATTTAGCTTACAGATTAAATGTTTACAAAGTCGATATTCAGAGTTAGAACAACTTGTGCTTAGACTTCACCCTTATCAAGTACCCGAAATTATTGCCGTGCCTGTGACTCACGGGCTACCAGCCTACTTAGATTGGATAAAAGACAACACTCAGCCATGAAAAAACTACTCAGCCTTATTTTTACGTCTTTATTGCTCCTCACGCCCTTAGCGCACAGTGAAGGGGTTTTCGGTAACAAATTCGACTTCATGAAGAGTGAACCGGAATTGATGCCTGTCGATCAAGCATTTGCCTTCGATTTTAAGCAAGAAGGTAATCAGGTCAAACTCAATTGGGTGATTGCCGACGGTTACTACATGTACCGCGACAAGCTTAAATTCAGTGTCAATGGCGCCGAGCTAGGCACAGTGACGCTGCCCAAGGGCAAGCCCCATGAAGATGAGTATTTTGGCGAGCAAGAAGTCTATTACACCTATGTGGATATTCCCGTTGCGCTGAAACAGGCCGATAAAAATGCCACGCTTACCGTCACTTTTATGGGCTGCGCCGAAGGTAAGTTGTGTTATCCACCGACCAAGCGTGACGTGGTTCTAAAAGCGATTGCCGCCAACGATGGCTTGATCGCAGGCGCCGAAGCGAGCGAATCGACCGCCGCAGCAGAGCCTGCCAGCACTGAGTCCGCCAGTGCTGAGTCAAGCACTGCCGATAAAGCCAATACCCAACCTATTACTCAGCAAGATACCCTGAGCCAAATGCTGTCAAACGACAGCCTGATTTGGACCTTATTGATCTTCTTTGGTCTAGGTGTCGGTCTGGCATTAACGCCTTGCGTGTTCCCTATGTACCCGATTTTGTCTGGCATTATTGTTGGCCAAGGGCAAAAACTCTCAACCGCGAAAGCCTTTACCTTGTCTATGGCCTACGTCCAAGGCATGGCAATCACTTACTCTATCTTAGGGTTAGTGGTCGCATCGGCAGGACTGAAATACCAAGCGGCATTGCAACATCCCGCCGTGTTAGTGGTTCTGGCGATTCTGTTCTTTGTGCTCAGCTTATCTATGTTTGGCCTGTACGATTTAAAACTGCCATCGAGCTGGCAGGAAAAGATGAACTCAGTATCGAACAACCAAAAAGGCGGCAACTTAGTTGGCGTATTCTTGATGGGCGTGATTTCTGGCCTGGTCGCATCACCTTGCACTACCGCGCCGCTATCGGGTGCGCTCGTTTATGTGGCGCAAACCGGCGACTTACTCCAAGGCTTCCTAGCCCTGTATGTGCTGAGTATGGGCATGGGTTTACCGCTACTGATTATCGGCACCTCAGGCGGTAAATTATTACCGAGAGCGGGCGCTTGGATGGACATCATCAAAACCGTCTTCGGCTTCCTGTTGATCGCTGTGTCTATCGTAATGCTCGGTCGTATTTGGACGGGCGTGGTATCCGATGTGCTTTGGTCACTGTGGGGCGTGAGCTTCACTGGCTACTTGATGCATCAGAACAAACTCAGTCCCTTCAACTGGAAACAAACTGTCCGTTCAGTGCTATTAACTCTGACGCTACTGGCGAGTTTCTCCTACGGATTCCAAGCTGTGATGGGCCACTTTGGTTTTAATCACAATCCCGTAGGCACTGCGGCGACGACCGAAGAAGCCCATGGCTTTAAACGAATTAAATCCATTGAAGATCTTGAGCAAGAAATCGCTGCCGCTGCCGCCCAAGGTAAGCCTGTGATGCTGGATCTCTATGCTGATTGGTGTGTTGCCTGTAAAGAGTTTGAAGCCATCACCTTTAAGGATGCCGACGTGTTAGCCCGCATGAATAAAATCGTGCTGCTGCAAGCCGATGTGACTAAGAGTGACAAGGTCGATGTGGCCTTACTCGAAAAATACAATGTGCTCGGTTTACCTACGTTGTTGATGTTTAACGAACAAGGTGAGCAAAGGGAAGATTTACGTGTGACTGGTTTTATGGGCCCTAAAGATTTTGCCGCCCATTTAGATCATCTGGTGAAATAGTCACGATTTAGACTTAGACCACTAAAGCGATTTCACCCGCGCCAGTTTTAACCGGCAAGTGTATTTGCCGCAACACCAATAGAAAGCGGACTTTTTTCATTAAAAGTCCGCTTTTTTGTTCCAGTGTCATAGATTTCTTATACAATCACTCATAATTTTGGACTTTTTAGATTGGAGCATCATGGAACCCGGTATCCTCATTATCACACTCATCTGCGGCATGCTCGTCAGCCGTATAGGACTACCACCGCTCATCGGCTACTTAGTGGCGGGCTTTGTACTATTCGTCCTCGGGATAGATAAAGAAAGCCTGCCATTGCTGCAAGAACTCGCCAGCCTAGGCGTGACTTTGCTGCTGTTTGCTATTGGTTTGAAACTCGATATTCGTAGCCTGTTCAAGGCCGAAGTGTGGGCGGGTTCGAGTGTGCACTTAGTACTCTCAATCGTGGTTTTTGTGCCGATTCTGAAACTCTTCGGCTTACTGGGTTTAAGCCAACTCACGAGTCTTAACCTTGAGCAACTGACGTTAATCGCCTTCGCGTTAAGCTTCTCCAGTACCGTATTTGCGGTCAAAGTGTTAGAAGATAAGGGCGACGTCCAATCCCTCTACGGCCGGGTCGCCATTGGTATCTTGATTATGCAGGATATCTTCGCCGTACTGTTTTTAACGATTTCTAAGGGCGATGTACCTTCGGTATGGGCCTTCGCATTACTCTTACTGCCACTGGCTAAGCCGCTTATTTATAAAGCCTTCGACCGTGTCGGCCACGGTGAACTGTTAGTCCTTTTCGGCCTAGTGATGGCACTTGTGGTTGGCGCTTGGTTATTTGAATCTGTTGGTCTGAAACCCGATCTCGGCGCACTGATCATAGGTATCTTGTTGGCGGGCCACAAAAAGTCCTCAGAGCTGGCAAAATCCCTGTTCTATTTTAAAGAACTCTTCCTCGTTGCCTTCTTCTTAACCATAGGGCTCAACGGCTTACCTACGGTATCGGATATCGTACTCGCAGCGCTGTTAGTGCTGTTAGTGCCACTTAAAATCCTGCTATTTGTTTATATTCTTACCCGCTTTAAGCTGCGTTCACGTACCTCTATGTTGGGCTCGTTCAACCTAGGTAACTTCAGTGAATTCGGTTTGATTGTCGCCGCCGTCGCCACCTATAAAGGTTGGTTGCCTCCCGAGTGGCTAGTGATCATCGCCGTGGCATTAAGCTTTAGCTTTTTACTCGCCGCGCCGCTTAACGCCACCGTAGGTAACATCTATCAACGATTCCAGCAGCGTTTAATCAAGCTTGAAAAACGCCCATTGCACCCAGAAGACAGACCGATCGCCATTGGCAACCCACGCTTCTTAATCTTAGGTATGGGCCGCATTGGTAGCGGCGCCTACGATGAACTCAGGGAACAATTTGACGGCGAAATTCTCGGCATTGAGCACAAGCAAGACTTAGTCGATTTACACAAAGCCAAGGGCCGCAACGTAGTGCAAGGTGACGCCGCGGATACCGACTTTTGGGAGAAACTCGATAGAGCCCCTAACCTTGAGTTAGTGCTGCTGGCCATGCCGCACCACGCGGGAAATATGTTTGCAGTTGAGCAACTTAAAAAACTGAATTATCAAGGCAAGATCAGTGCGATTGTGCAGTACAGTGACGATGCCGCGGCACTTCGCGAATCGGGCGTACACAGTGTTTACAACCTGTACGAAGCTGCGGGTGCCGGTTTTGTGGATCATGTGATTTACGAGCTGTTGCAAGACTCAGAAAAAAACGCCGCGCAAGCGGAAGAAACAGCGCAAGTGGCTGATCCTAAAATTAATGCAGAGTCCAATAGTTAAGTGCCTGCTAATGCTGCATTGAATTAAAATCACGCCATAACAAGCCGCACAAACGAGCAGTAACCTCCTCTGCAAGTTTGTGCGTCCTCCAACTAACTACTGACTAATCTTTACAAATCAATCGACTAGATAACGCACTGAATACGTTATTTTGACTTCCTATCACAGTATCGATTTTCTCATTGCCGCCCATCGCCATTTCAGCAAAAAATCTCAGTTACATCACCGACTCAGTCGTGATATAAATCGATGACGGTAACGAAATTAGCTCAGCTTTTTTGGAATTTTTTACAGCATGTCAAACCCTGCGCAGCGCGCCACAAAGTTATTTGTCCAAACCTTTGGCACTAAAGCCGACGATTTATATCAAGCCCCTGGGCGCGTCAATCTGATCGGTGAATACACGGATTACAACGACGGTTTTGTACTCCCGGCAGCCATTAATTTTCATACAGTGATTGCGGTAAAACGCCGTGACGACACTAAGTTTCGTGCCGTTGCCGATGCCTTTCCCGGACAAATTAAAGAGTGGACCTTCGGTCAAGAAAACGACATGGACCCGCAAGATGGCTGGGTGAATTACCTCAAAGGTTTTACTGCGGCTATGGCGCAAACAGGTTTATTAGCCAAGGGCTTAGACTTAGCCATTGTGGGCGATGTACCACTTGCAGCAGGTTTATCCTCATCGGGCGCCCTCGTTGTCGCCTTCGGCACTGCCATCAGTGATACCAGCCAATTGCATTTATCGCCAATGGCGGTAGCGCAACTGGCCCAACGTGGTGAGCACAGATATGTCGAATCGGCCTGTGGCATCATGGATCAAATGTGCAGCGCCATGGGTGAGCAAGACCACGCGCTGCTGATTGACTGCTTAGATCTGGACAGCGAAGCCATTCCCATCCCAGAAAACCTAAGCCTTATCATCATAGATGCCCATATTGAGAAACAACGTTTAGCCGCCACCAATCAACAACGTCGCAACGAATGCGCCCAAGCGGCAGAATACTTTGGCTTAGATGCGCTGCGTCACCTCGATTTACGTCGATTAGAAAGCGCAAAAGCCGATTTAGATGAAGTGTTATATCGCAGAGCGAAACACGTCGTCACAGAAAACCAAAGAACCCAGAGTGCTGCCCGCGCATTAGAGCAAAATAACATTCAAAAATTCAGTCGCTTAATGGCGGAATCCCATGCTTCACTGCGGGATGATTTTGAAGTGACACTGCCCGAATTTGATACCTTAGTTGAGATTGTCAGCCGAGTGATTGGCGAGCGTGGCGGCATCCGCATGACCGACGGCTGCGTGGTCGCTTTAGTCGATCATGAACTGACCGATGCTGTCGTAGCCGCCGTTGAACATGAGTTTTTCGACAAAACCGCAATTGATGCCACTGTCTATTTATGTTCCGCCAGCGCTGGCGCGGGCCGCATAGACAATTAGCCAGAACGCGCTTAAAACAAAGAAAACCAATACAGTGACAAGGCCGTCGATAACATACGAATTCATCGCTGAACTTTATGGTGTTGATGGCAAATAATAGGGTTAACATACTCATTTAACACAATAAGCAGTGAGCATTTTCAACACAGAGGGAAGCTAAATGGTACGTTTCAGTGTTTTGGATCCTTGGACCGATCCCCGCGGCGGCGAAATCGAACGGGTTCGGATCGACAATGGCATACTCGCATTAGAAGTCATCAGCTTAGGCGGAATTATCCGTGCTCTGTGGACCCCAGATAAACACGGCGAACGTGCCAATATCGTCCTTGGTTGCGACAGCGCCGAAGACTACCTGACGCAATCGGCTCACTTAGGCGCCATTGCTGGCCGTTTTGCAAATCGTATAGCTAACGGCAAAATGCACTATCAAGGCCAAGATTATCAACTCGATGTCAACCAAGCGACTAACTGTTTACACGGCGGCCGTGAAGGGTTTAATCGTAAAAACTGGCACTTAGGCCAACTGCCCGATGGTGTGCGCTTGACCTTAATGAGTCCAGACGGCGACATGGGTTTCCCCGGTAATTGCACGGTTCAGCTAGATTACCGTCTCGCAGGTAATAATCTCTATGTGGAAATTTTAGCTTCGGTGGATAAAGCCTGTCCCGTGAGCTTAACCCAGCACAGTTATTTCAACCTCGATGGTTCAGAGACCAATCACGAGCATTTGATGCAAATCGATGCCAAGCGTTATCTCACCATGAATGATGTCAGTGTTCCCACTGGGATTGCCGAGACTGCAGGATCGATTTTCGACTTGAGTCAGCCGATACGCTTAGGCGACAAACTGCATGCCGCTGAATTGGCGAACACGCGCGGTTATGATCACTGTTATATGATGAATGACCCCGACGGTTCACTCGCCCGCTTTGGCTGTTTAAGTAGTCCTGTGAGTGGCCGCGCTATGACGGTTTATACCAATCAACCGAGCGTGCAGCTCTACTGCGCTAACTTTTTAGATGGCACAGTGGGTCGCAATCAACAGGTATTAAATCAACATCATGGCGTGTGTTTAGAACCGCAGATGCTGCCAGACTCACCGAATCAAGGCGAGCGCTTTGGTGATGATGTTTGGTTAGTGCCAGGCAAGGTTTATCACCACATCAGCCGATATCAGTTCGATGCCGATGCGTAACATTAGCTATAAATTAGCGGTATATTAACGGGTAAATCGAGTCGCGATAAAATAGCGATGAATTGAGGTTAACGCGCGGTTTCGCGGAAGGAAATAAAGCGATAAGGAATAAAATAAGCACTATTTTATTCCTTACACTCACAGTGTTAGCCCTTAAGCCGACACTGTGTTAATCATCAAAATCATCGACCCAATCATCGTCAAAATCGACGCCTACGGCATCGGATTCCACTTCTGGTTCAACTTCAGGCTTCGCCTTACGAACAGGCGCAGTTTCCTTCACGTTGTTTAGGTCAATACGAGCTTGATGCTTACTCATGAATTGAGCTCTAGCCGCCTTCCATGCACCACTAAACTTAGCCTCAGCAGCTTTTAACGCAGCCTCATCTAAGTCGTATAGGTTCACTTTGACGATATCTTCCACATACTCAATGATCGCATCGCGATCGGAATTGTATAGGTAGATACGTCCTGGGGAGGCATCGGGCAGCTGGTTGTCATGGACGACAATCGCGTTGCCTTTCGATGTTCTCAGCTCACCATACCAAACCTGTTTCTTTGCTGTGTTATACATATATGCTAATACCCTTAAATCAACACATACACTATGAGTTTTTTAGCCTGAATAAGCGAAGCATCGCTTGCTTTGATCCACGAATAGCGCCGGAAAGTCTCTGACGTTTTCAACTGGGTATTTTTACAGAATATTTCCGATAATCAATGCCTCATACCATGAAATTTTCACTAATTACGTATTAATTTCTGCCAAAGTACCCAAAAAGTTTAATCATTAACGACTTTAGTCTAAAAAATCGACGCGGCAAGTTTTATTCCCAATAAAAAGCAATCATATCGACTATGTTCGATGGGTATAAACTTTACGATTCGAAGTTGCCGTTCGAGGTTACTGCAAGGTTAAGCATCAGGTTTAACCATGACGATTTAACGACAGTAGCGCAAACGACTATTTACCCCTACGTTACTCAGCCACTCTTTTGCCTGAACGCTCTCAGACTTGCCTCAAATGGCCGCGACCTAAACGATGCACGCAGCCAAACCAACGTGCCGAGCCTAAATCACCGTCAGTACCACCTTGCCCCTGTGCTCACCCGACTCCATCAGCACATGGGCTTTCGCAGCTTCGCCTAATGGGAAGGTCGCAAAAATATTGGGCACAATTTTATGGGCGTTTAACAGCGGCCAGACGTTCTCAAATAATTCGGCGGCAATGGCGGCTTTAGCCTCCACGCTTTGCGGCCTTAAAGTCGACCCTGTCCACATAATACGTTTTGCCATTAGGCGGAAAATCTCCACTTCGGCCTTAGGGCCACGCTGCATCGCCACCGACACCATACGGCCGTCCATCGCTAGGGCTTGTAAATCGAGGTTAATAAAATCGCCACCCGCAATATCAAAGACCACGTTCACCCCCTTATCTTGGGTGAGCGCCATGACGGGCTCAACAAAGTTGTGGGTGCGATAGTTGATGACTTCAGCGGCGCCAAGGCTCAAGCAATAATCGCGCTTCTCATCTTGCCCCGTTGTGGCAATGACTTTTGAACCTAAGGCGCTGGCAAGTTGAATGGCCGTACTGCCGATACCGCCCGAGCCGCCGTGGATCAGCACAGTCTCGCCCGCTTTCAGTCCCGCACGCATAAACAGGTTGCCCCATACGGTGAAGAAGGTTTCTGGCAGCGCGGCGGCCTGCACATAACTAAAGCCCGTTGGGATAGGCAAACAGTGGGCAGCATAGGTGAGCGCATACTCGCCATAACCCCCGCCCGGAACTAAGGCGCAAACCTTGTCGCCGATTTGCCATTGGCTCACGCCTTCACCGAGGGCACAAATATCACCCGCGACTTCAAGCCCAACAATCGGTGATGCACCCGGTGGTGGCGGATAAGCGCCTACCCTTTGTTTGACATCGGGGCCATTTACTCCTGCTGCATGCACGCGGATCAACACTTGGCCAGCCGCTGGCACAGGTAAAGGCGAGCGCGATAGCTGCATCACCTCGGGCGCCCCGGGTTGCTCAACATGGATATGGGTGTATTCGCTTGGTAAAGCTGACATAAAAGCTCCTTTGGGAATGGCATCGACCTCATCACAGATGGCTTAGCATCTCAGGGGTCGAGTGCTAACTGCGGAAAAGTGCATCTAACCTTAATGCGGCTAAGCTAGCGCGAATTCAAGCCAAATAGCCACTCTTATTCCACAAGGTATTCAATCAGGTATTTCATAAGGCATTCAATCTGGCCTTTCTAAGCCGTGGAGTCCCACAGACTCAGCTTCTGGCACGAGTCCTTTGAGCAATAAGCTGAACCTAAGCTGAACAGAAAAGATGTATCAAACAAATTTACAGGTAAATACTAGATATATTAAAAACTTACAGCCATCATTTGAACGCATTATTTGCTAGCTGCGATGTTTGTCGCGCTATTGTTATCACGCAAATAATCCAATGAGGTTTGATGCAAGCTTAGGTTCCACGCATCAAATAACGCCCAAGGAAGATCTGCTTTGCAGACTAGATAACTACGGATACACAATGAAAAACACACTGCTCTTCGCAGCTATTAGCTTAGCTTTTGCGACTCCCGCTCTCGCCCATGACACTCATACGAGTCACCCATTAGGCAGCAACACACCCAGCAATCCACAAGCGCAACCCGCACCACGACCACCCTCGGCGCCCATTAGCCAAATAGAATCCCATAGACCGCTACTGCGGGAGACGCCATTGATGGCATCCCCGAATGAGCCAACTATGACAGAACAGACAATGACAGAACCGCCTAAGATGCATTCACGCAAGAAGCGAGAAGTATCTGAGCAACCGCCACTTAAGTTACAGAGTCGCAGCGCCGCACTGCAAAGTGATGACTGCAGTGACTTTGTCGGTAAATCGGGCCAAGCCCTAGTGGATCAATTGAGCCAATCGACACCCGAGTGCGTCGGTAAGCTCTATAGCCTCAAAGGCAGTGCTGCGACCGCGCTGTTTAGCGAGGCCAATGTGATCAGTGTCGCCAACGCCATTGCCACTAAAGCCAAGGACTACACTGGGGTCGATGTTCAGCATCTTGAATCGCATATTTATTTTGTCCGCGCCGCTCTCTATGTGCAGTTTTACAGCCCAAATGATGTACCCGCTTACAGCAGCGCCGCTAAGGCCAGCTTAAAATCGGCCCTCAACGCTTTATTTGCGAACGCTGCGATTTGGACTGTTTCCGATGACAATGCTGGCGTGTTGAAAGAAGCCTTAATCCTGATTGACTCTGCCGAGCTCGGCGCCGATTTCAATCATGTCACCATAAAAGTGCTAACGGACTACGACGCTAACTGGCAAGCCAGTTTCGCCATGAACGCCGCTGCAAACTCAGTGTTTACCACCTTATTCCGCGCCCAGTGGAATGATGACATGCAGGCGCTGTTCGCTCGTGACCAAGGCATTTTAGATGCGCTGAATAACTTCCAACTCGAACATCGTGACTTGTTAGGCACCAATGCAGAGTATCTGTTAGTCAACTCAGTCAAAGAGTTATCTCGGCTGTATTACATTGATGCCATGCGCCCGCGAGTGACTCAGCTAGTTAAAAACATCCTCAGCAGCACCAGCAAAACCGAACCGAGTAAGGTGCTTTGGTACGCGGCGGCAGAAATGGCCGACTATTACGATCGCAGCCATTGTAACGATTACAATATCTGTGGCTTTAAGGCGCAGTTAGAGGCCGATACCCTACCGTTCAACTGGAAATGCTCCGACAGTCTCAAGATCCGCGCCCAAGATCTCTATCAAGATCAAGCCAAGTGGGCCTGTGATGTGCTGACCAGCCAAGAAAGCTATTTCCACAGCAAACTTGAAACGGGCATGCAACCTGTAGGGCAAGATAACAACGATGATTTAGAGCTAGTGATATTTGGCAGCTCGTCTGAGTATAAATCCTTAGCCAACAGTATCTTTGGTATCAATACCGACAACGGCGGCATGTACCTTGAGGGCTCGCCCGCCGGACTCAAAAATCAGGCGCGTTTTATCGCCTATGAAGCCGAATGGCGCACGCCGGATTTCCATGTTTGGAACCTACAACACGAATATGTGCACTACCTCGACGGGCGCTATAACCTGTTTGGTGACTTTAGCCGCGGCACGTCGGCCAATACCATTTGGTGGATTGAAGGCCTCGCAGAATACATTTCTTACCGTGACGCCAATACCGCGGCCATTGCCATGGGCGAAACCGGTGAGTTTATGTTGTCGACCATATTCAAAAACAACTATGAATCGGGCCAAGACCGTATCTACCGTTGGGGTTATCTGGCGGTGCGCTTTATGTTTGAGCATCACAGGGACGATGTAAGACAGATTCTCGCCTACCTACGTAACGACCAATACGCGGAATATCAAACCTTTATGGATGGTATTGGCACACGTTACGACAACGAGTGGCAAGGTTGGCTCGCCAGCGGCTTGAGCACGGCTGACGATGGCATAGTCGATAAAGGCCCAAGTGATGTCGATGCTGAGCCCAGTGGCCGTGAAGGTAATTGGACTGGCCCTGCGGGCACTATCAGTAAGGATTACTCGCCTTGCCAAGTGACGAACGAAGCCTACCGTTACACAGAATCGGCCAGCCTTAAAATCGATGTGCCGATGGAATGTATTGATTCCAAACTCGGTCGCGCCAGTTTCAGTTTTACTAATACCGAGCGCTCGGCCCAAGATCTGTGGATCAAGATTGGCGGCGGTTGGGGTGATGCCGACATTTATTTCAATTCTAAAAGTTGGGCAAGCCCAGAACAAAACCAAGGCGCGGGGATCGGCAACGGTAACTATCAAGTCATTAAAGTGCAGTTAAACCCTGACGAATATTGGCACTACATTACCTTGTCGGGGGATTTTGGCGGCGTCGATATGCAAGTTAGCACCACTGAGCTGTTCGCTGATGTTGATCCCGATCTGGGAGATGGCGGCGTAGATCCTGAGCCACCAGCAAATTGCGGTGCAGTGACCTTAGATTACGGCCAGCTCACACTGGGCAAAAACGAGTGTATCAGTGGTGGACGCAACAGCTTCTACTTCTGGGTTGAGGAAGATAATACTCAGTTCACCGTCACCACTAAGGGCGGCTCTGGGGATGCCAATCTCTACTTCAATGCCAGTCAGTGGGCCGACGCCGATAATGCCGATGCCAAGAGCACTCAAGTGGGTAATCAAGAGTCGCTAAGTTTTAGTGCCAATCGCGGCTGGCGTTATATCACAGTGGACACTGCCACTGAGTTTAGCGGTGTCACACTCACCCTCAACACAGGCGCGAGCAACACACCTACGCCGGCTCTAATCGCCAATGCCTGCGCAACGCAATCGCCCTTGAGTCATGGTGAACTGAGTTCAGGCAAAGCCATCTGCACCGCCGATGGTCGCAGCGATTACTATCTTTGGGTGCCAGAAGGTACGAGTCAGTTAAGCATCAACTCGGCCCACGGCAGTGGTGATGTGAGCCTGTTTTCGGGGACAACGTGGGCCAATGCTCAACACTTCGATGCAGCGTCTGTCACGCCTGCTAACACTCAAGAAAGTATCACAGTCGATGCACCAAGCCTGGGTTGGTATTACATCACAGTGCAGAGTGAACCCCAGAGTTCGGGTGTCGCACTGCAGGTTGATTTACGCTAGTTGGCTGTCGTTGTTTAAGCCAGATCGTTTAAATCAGCTTTTGAACTCTAGCCACCTAACACTAGAGGCTTAAATCAAGCAGTTGAATAAATAGCAAAATCCCTGCCATGGCAGGGATTTTTATTGGCTAAATGCTAACGAATACTCTTTTATATAAACATGAAGTTATAAGCGCATCTCTTCAAGCACTTGCACTCTGTCCTTAGCCCTTGCTTCATAGTCATTTGAAAATCGCTCTGCAATTTCAATGCTCTGCTGATAAAGCGTTAACGCTGTTTTCGCATCGACCGCGCCGCCCTCGCCTTTATCTAATAAGGTTGCTAGCTGGAAGTATGCATTGCCTAAAATGTCCGCCTGCAAACCTTGCTTGGCACCCAGCGTCGTCACTCTTGCTAACCAGTAACGCGCGTTAACCGCATCTCGATGGGTTTCCGATAACAAGATATTGGCAAGTTCGGCTGCGGCATAGAGATCCCGCTCGGCGGCAATCTGCCAAAACTCCTCACCCGCAGCAAAATTATCCGCCAAATAGTAGTAATCGCTGGCCGCCGCATGGGCCAGTTCAGGCTTAGCCTTCACGCTCAGACGATAATTTTCCAGCGCGGCATTAGCATTAAAATACGGCGAATAAGGTAACAGTTGATAGAAAGCCATAAGGCTGCTTGCCTCTGGCAATCCTTGGTCAACTAATTGATTTAACTGCTGCCACGCTTGCGTTTCTCTGACCTTATCTTCACCCGTATTAACGAGGCCACGTTCGATGGCAGATAAAGGCAAATGGATTAACTCAAGCTTTGCCTCTTTGTCACCAAAGCTCGCGGCGCGTCCGAGCCAATAGGTTTTTTCATCAATTAGCCCCGCGTAACCGGCTTGGTCTAGCATCCAGTGCAAGGCTTCAATATCGCCCGCCTCTGCGGCTTCACGGTAATACTCTTGTGCCTTAGCCTCGTCCTTAGGTAAGGCGTGGCCCAACTCATAGATACGCGCCAATAAGCGCTTATCTTCGGCCTTGGCACTTTGAGCTAAGGTCTTGATTTGTGATTCAGGTTTACCATAGGCATACAGTTTTACTTCACTGTTAGCATAAGCATATTGAGTGCCGTCGGGATACTTCACCTCAACCGTATCGGGCTGATACCAAACATCGACCTCGTAATGCTCGGCAATCTGTGGATTAAAGTTCACCCGCATTACCGCCTCCTCACCGCGCCGAACCGCTTGAGTATACGGGCTGGCCCACAGGCTAGAAGTGCGCTGCAGGCTACTCTTCAGCCGTGCTTCGAAGGGTTTGTCTTCTTCTGGATAATGAATAAAAACCGGATAGTAAACTGGTGCTAACGATAACGGCGTGGTCGCCAACAGAGAATTATCTGCCTCGCTGCCCGCATGAATAGGATCGATATTAAGCTCATGACTTAAATAAAAATCATCGTGGGATGACACTTGAGTCGGCAACGCAGTTTGGCTGGCAAGCTGAGCCGCATCTACCGAGGTGCCCTGCAACTTGGCGAGGTAATCCCGTTGCAGCGTTTTAGCTCTCTGCCACAGCGGGTGGTTCGGCAGTATCGTCACATCGAGCATTAAATCCTCGAGATGCCACTGACAATCACCGCCACCATTTAAGGCTAAGGGCAGCGAAAACTCACTCGCTTCACTGCCGCTACTGATGACTTGTCTTAGCACTGAGGTTTCTTCGAGTGTCGCGCGGTAGGGATTAGCAAGATCGCCACTGGGAAAACGGATTTCCTTGCGGGTACAAATCGATGAGGCGTAATAACCGACGAGTTCTAATTGCGTATTGGCGGGCAACACACCGACAAACTCGAAACGCTGGCTGTCCGCCGGCGCCGTCACTTGATCGACTGGCAACTCACTGCGAAACAAGGACTCCCAAAAAGAGGCCATGACCGGAGAGGCAAACATCAGCCCAGCCGAACAAGCCAAATACAGGGGCGCCCTGTGAAAGCACTGTAACAAACTCATAATGCCAGCTCTCCGTCGCTGATGAGGCAAATCCACTCGCACTAAAACACTCGCTTAAATACAAAAAAAGATCATTAAGTTATCGAAAAAATTAAGCCAACGCGCTTAGCTATTGGCTTAGATCATAACGTATTTGCGGGCAAGTTGAACCCATGCTGTCGATCTAGTCTCGATAAACCCCAACGAATCTAGAACTAAGCTTTGGCGCTACGCAGCCTTGCAAGTACATCCTTAGCTTTGAGTTCGGCCATAGCGACATAGGCCACAGGCACTACAAATAACGAGAAGAAGGTCCCCGCCAATAGGCCACCGACTAAGACTAACCCTATGTTGGCTAACCCTAATGAGCCCGGCCCAGAAGCCAGCGCTAAAGGAATAGCACTTAAAATCATGGTTAAAGACGTCATTAGAATCGGTCTTAAGCGAGATTTAGCACTGCTTCGCGCCGCCTCAATCGCACTCAAGCCTTGGTCTTGTTGCTTATTGGCAAACTCCACCAGCAAGATGCCGTGCTTGGTCACTAACCCCACTAAGGTTAATAACCCTATCTGCGAGTAGATGTTCACGCTCTGGCCAAACAAGGTTAAGGTCAACAGCGCGCCAACAATACACAAAGGTACAGTCAGTAAGATGATTAAGGGATCGACGAAGCTTTCAAACTGCGCGGCCAAAATCAAATAGATAAACACCAGAGCCAGCAAAAATAGCGACTGAGTGCCCGCCTGTGAATCCATTAAATCTTTCACTACCCCATTGTATCTAAAGCCTTGGGCATCGTTGAGCAGCGTTGGCAGTTGCTCGTCTAAGTAGGCTTTGATTTCATCGGTGGAATAGCCGGGCATAACGTCCGCCGTCAGCTCGGCGCTATCAAGGCCCATAAAGGTCTTAATGTTCGATTCTGCCGTGGTCTGCTTAATCGACACAAACTGCGATAACGGCAGGGCTTGTCCAGATTCTGAAGTGACGTACAGCTTATTCAATACTTTGAAATCACTGAGCTTATCTAAGTTCACTTGCACTTGAATCGGATAAGTAAAGCCATCGGTGGCATGTAAATCCGCCGCCTTGACTGAGCCAAGGAAGGTCGACAGCGCATTCGTCACATCACCATAGCTGACGCCCGAAAGGATAATGGCGTTGCGATCGATAGATAGGTCGTAGCGCAGCTGATCCCTCAGCACTGAGTTACCTACGTTGTTCAGCCCAGGATAATCCTCGAGTAACTTTTGCACTTTGGCGGCAGTGTCATTGAGTTCGTCCTTATTGCGGTCTAAGGTCGTCAGTTCTAATCGCAGGTTATTGGCAATACTGAGATTATTCGCCGAGCGAATGCTAAAGGACATGTTATAGGCAGAAACGCTTTCCTTTGATTTGCTCATCAAGTCGCTGATCACCTCATCTATGCCCTCGCTGCGCTCACCCCAAGGTTTAAGCAGCACATGGTTTACTGGCTCGCCCTCGATGTAAGACAGGTTCGCCCCAACGGCGGGATGCTCATCCATCACGCCATTAAGCTCAGCATTATGGTTCAGATGATACTGGCGACCCACACCGGTTGGACCATTGGACGCCACATCGATAAAGCCTGAATCTTCTGCGGGTAAAAGTATTTTCGGCAACTGCCAGTAGGCGATGCCCGCAAGACCGATAAGCACCACAGCCGCGCCTAGCATTAAGCGCTTACGGGTAAACCACTTATCCAGCTCTTTGATATACAAATCGTTTAACTGCTGCAGCGCATGCTCGACTCGGCTAAACCATTTCGGCTGCTGCTCAGTAGTATTGATAAGATAGGCGCTCATCATAGGCGACAAAGTCAACGCCACTACGCCAGAGATCATCACGGCGGCGGCCAAGGTGAAGGAGAATTGCCTAAACAGATCGGCGGTTAACCCCGACATTAATCCTATCGGCAGATACACGGCCGCGAGCGTTAAGGTCATGGCAATGATCGGGAAGATGATTTCCTGACAGCCTTTAATCGCCGCGTTAAAAGGCGTTTCACCGTTTTCGATGTGGCGATAACAGTTCTCCACCACCACAATAGCATCATCAACAACCAGACCGATGGCCAAAATAATCGCTAGAATGGTCAACACATTGATGCTAAAACCGAGGGCCGACATTACGGCAAACACCCCAATCACACACACGGGAATGGTAATGATAGGAATTGATGCCGCCCGCAGGCTGCCCAAAAATAACACCACAATCAGCGACACTAAGATCACCGCCTCAATCAGCGCGGAAAAGCCTTCGTCGATGGAAGCCTCAATAAAGTCGGCCTGATTGTAGGCCAAGGTCATTTCTAACCCTTGGGGTAAATGCTGCTGCATGCGCGCAATTTCGGCCTTAATGTTCGAGGCCACAGTCACAGGATTAGCATTGCTCAGCGGTAAAATTTGCAGCGACATCGCGCTATGACCACCGATAAACAAGATACTCGGCGACAGACTTTCTTCGCCCATCACCACATCGGCGACGTCGGCCACTCGGATGATCTTGCCTTCGCTGACCTTGATCACTAAGTCCTTCACATCTTCGAGTGTTTCAACTTGATTCAATGGGTTAATCGAGAAATCCCGCGATTTACCTTTAATCGCGCCCGAGGTGAAGCTGGCATTATAGGAGCCTAACGTGCCCACCACATCGGCGGCCTTAATGTTCAGCGCCTTCATCTGCTCGGGGTTGAGCCAGACTCTAACCGCCTTTTGTGAGCCGCCATAGGGCCCCCACACAGCGCCAACGCCTTGCACTTGCTTGAGCTGCGGCACTAGTTGCTGGCTAATGTAATCGTACATGGCCTGCTTTTCCATGCCGCCCGCGTTCACAAAGGTAATGATATTACTGGCAGAATCTGTGGCCGAGGTATCGTCGGTGACCGTTGGCTTATCTATCATGCTCTGGGGAAAATCGTTAATCCCTTCAACGCTGCTACGCAACTTATTCATTAAGTTGGTGTATTCAATATCGCTGGTATCGTCATTGAATTTAATGGTTAACGAGCAGCGCCCCTCGCTACAGTCAGTCGACATAGTATCGACCTTATCTATGCCCGAAGCCGCAGCAATCAACTTATCGGCCACGTTGCTCGACATAAAATCGGCGCTCGCCCCTGCAATCGATGCATTCACAGATGCCGAGTGGGTGGTGTGCTCAGGAAAATATTGAATATCGAGTTTTTGAAAGGCAATCAAGCCCAGTAACACAGCCATAATGCTGAGTACGGAGGCGAAGATAGGATGACGAATACAAACTTCGGGTAAACGCATTATTCGGCCCCCTCAGTGCTAGGTTCAGGACTTGGAGTAGCACCCGCACCTGAGTTGGAACTGGAGGCTGCCGCTTTATCTGCCGTGTTTTTATCCTGAATGACTTTGATCTTGCTATCAGACTTGAGGTTTTGCATGCCCGTCTTAACCACGAGATCGCCTTCGGCTAAACCCTCAGTCACGACCGCATAACCGTCATTAGTGTTTTGCGCGAGTTTAACCACTTGTTTTACGGCGCTATCGCCCCGCACTAACCAGACAAAGCGTTCGTCGTTATTGGCGATAATCGAATTTTGCGGCACTAATAAGCGTTTAATCCCACGGCTATAGAACTGCTTAATATTGGCGAACATGCCGGGCGCTAGTTTGAACTCTGGGTTGTCGAGGGCGGCGTGCACTTCAACTCGTCCTGAGCTTTCATCCACCGCTGGAGCCACATAGTTAACTAATCCTTTGAACACCTTATTGCCATAGGCTTCGACAGTTACATTTACCTTCTGACCTTTTTGCGCCTTGCCAAAATCATTTTGGCTGATGGCATAACGGACTTCGACGGGATTTAAACTATAGAGAGTGACTAAAGCTGTACCTGCGCCAATTTGGCTGCCGATGGACTGGCTAAAGCTTGTTAGTTGACCGTCGAAGGGCGCCTTGATCAAGTAGTCGTTCATGGTCGCTTGTTTCTGGCGAAAATCGGCATCGGCCAGATTCACATTTTCCCGCAGCTCATCTACATCTTGCTTGGCGAGTGCGAAAGGCTCTTTGATCAGCAGGTCTTCAATACGCTCAAGCTTAGTTTTCGCCAGTGCTAAGGTGCTCTTGGCCTTGTCTAAATCGGCCTTGGCCTTAGTGTTATCTTGCTCGGCAATCACTTGGCCTTTCGTCACTTTGTCGCCGTTACTAAAATGGATGGCGCTGATTTTTTCGCTGGCGTTGAAGTTGAGTATCGCCGAATCGATGGCGTTAATTTTACCGACTTCATTGACGACATCGGCAAAGGAGGTTTCTTTAATGGCCTCGACCGTCACAGGGATAACGTCGACCTTGTCCGCCGCAGATACGGCTATAGGGGTTAAGGTGAAAAGACTCGCCAGTAGAAACGTCAAAGGCGCGAATAAGGGCGCCTTTGGGAAATGATGGGGGCTTTTTAATGAAATATCGCATTCACTGCGTGCTCGTTCAGTCACTCTTTGTATAAACATCGTTTGTGTAAACAGCGTTCGTGTAAACATAGTATGCAAACCTATCGTTCTTACTATTCAACGGACATCCTATCCGACAACAGCAAACCGGATTGAACCCAAGACTAATACCAAGTCCCCCAAATGCCTGTTTCAGCAATTTGAGGTTATTTGGGTATACAGCCTATAGGCATAATCCCAGTCAGTGCCAGTAAAAACTCGGCTACACAACCAAACAAAACAATGAGTTAACGCTAAATCCAATAGAGCGAACTTAAATCACACAAGGACATATAAAACACAACAAACTAGAAACAGATGTAAAGTCAGCCTGTTAGCAAGCCACTATTTGCCTTTTAGCAGGGCTTCGATGGCCTTTTTCACCTCTGCAAAACAGGGGCGCTGAGTCACATCTAACTGCATGCACTCATCCTTAATCGCACTCAACTTTCTATAGTGTTCAGGGCCAATCGAGGCACTCACATAGGCCGATGCATCCACATAGGCCAACAGATCCTCAATCAAGCAGCCCAGCGCGCGCACTTCAATCGCTTCCATTGCCAAGCGCTCTACTGTAGACAGATTGCGTAAATTGGATGCCGCACCAAAATCACCAAACAACAGGTTCATCTGTTGATTAACCATAATGTTATGGGCGTAGACATCGCCGTGGCTCACTTGCTTGGCGTGCATGTGCGCCATTGCATCGGCCAATTGGAGTGCAATCTTAGTCACGTCATCAAGGCTAAACTGGGTATTGGTATTAAAAGTATCGCGGGTGCAGGTTGCCAAACTGGGCGGTAAACCTAAATTGCTAAACCCGGGCGGGATGAGCTCCATCACTAAGCCCAATTGATCCTTATGGCTGATGTGCGCCACCACCTTAATAAGGCTCGGGTGATCTCCCGTTGTGAGGCAGCAATCTAACTCGTCGGCGGGATAACCATCGCTCGTCACCTCCCCCTTAAAGAGTTTTACCGCAATCTGCGATGAACCCGTCGCGGCTATCATGGCCTGATTCAACCAATCACCACGGTAAATCACCCCAGAGGCGCCTTCGCCCAGTTTTTCTGCCAACTTGATATCATGCAGAGTCACGTTTGCCACTGTGGCCACATCGGCATGGGGATCGACCAAGGTATGGCTGAACGGATTACCCGCAAAAGCGAGCCAAGTCAGCTTAGGCAAACCCAATAGCCAAGCTGGCAGCGCTTGCAGTTGATTGGCCGATAGACGCACTAATTCTAAGTTACGGCAATTGACCATCGACTCGGGCAAAGCCGTTAACCGGTTGCCCGCTAGTGCTAATTTTTGTAGACGAGGTAAATCGCCCATAGCCGCAGGCAAGGTTTCGATTTGGTTATCGGTAAGAATGAGCCAGCGGGTTTGTAGCGGTAACGCGGCGGCAGTCACAGTGCGGATTTGATTCGCCTTAAAGCCAATCATCTCTAAATTCGCACAGCGCCCTAATGCCTCGGGTAAGTGTTCGAAGCGGTTATTAGAAGCAAAGAGGATCCTTAAGCGCGATAAACGGTGCAAGTCCTCGGGCAGAGTACTCAGTTGATTATTCGACAAATCGAGGATTTCGAGGCTATCGGCTAAGTCAAAAATCTCCCGCGGAAACTCGGTTAACTCCTCGACCAATTGTAAACGCGTGATCCCTTGTAACTGCCCTGCTCTTAACTGCGCTAACGTCTGCACTTTGCTACCCAAGTCAATGAAAAATCGCCGCTATGGTAGCGCATTAATGATTAAAGCTAAACGCAAGATATACAGCCAAAGGGCGGCGCGATCGGCGCTAAACGGACGTTAAGCGGGCATTGCAAATAGGGGGAAACCGTGGGGAGCTATCCAGAAACGCGAAAACAGATTAGCATGTGCACCAATATGGAATGCCCAGTTAACTCATCACAGGACAATCATGCGGAAACATTTTCGCCAAACGCACTCTTTTACAGTGCTAATGCTGGCCATGTTCGTGGCCCAATTGAGCGGTTGCGCGACCACGTCGGCAAGTCCATCGACCACAGAATTCAGTGCCCCTGCAAATGATGTGAGTAACGGTAGCGACCACTCGCCACAACACCAGCAGCACACGCCACCCGCTGTGGTTGAGCAGTACAGCGACGTTTGGGAAAAGATCCAACACGCCAATACCATTGACGTACATGACGATGCCGAAGTGCGCAAACAGCGTAACTTTTTCGATGATAAACAGAAATTTATGAATCAAGTCGGCGAACGCGCCGAGCCCTTTTTGTATTACATCGTCAGCCAGCTCGAAGCCCGTAACATGCCATTAGAATTGGCGTTATTACCCATAGTCGAAAGTGGTTACAATCCACTGGCACAGGCAAACGGCCCGGCTGGACTGTGGCAGATGATCCCCGCCACAGGGCGTAATTTTGGCTTAACGGTTAACTCTGCCTACGACGGTCGCAAAGATGCGCTGGCCTCAACCGATGCCGTGCTCGACTATCTACAGCATTTATACGACACCTTAGATCACGACTGGATCAACGCCGTCGCCGCCTACAATACCGGTGAATTGGTGATTAAAGCCGCCATCGACAAGAACAAAGCCAAGGGCAAACCGACGGACTTTTGGTCGTTGGGCATTCCCGCTAAGCGCGTACAGACTGTGCCTAAGTGGCTGGCCTTTATTCAAATTATTCGCGCCCCTAATCATTACAATCTAAAAGTACGGCCGATAGCTAACCGCCCTTTCTTGGATAGAGTGCCTGCGCCCAATGGCGTGGATATCGGCCAAATCGCCAATGCGGCTGGGCTGAGCAAGGCAGAATTTAAAACCTATAACCCCGGCTTTCGCCAAGGCGTGATCCCGAGCAAAGGCAAATATCAAATCGCCTTACCGCTGGAAAACATAGGTCAATATCAGGAAAACCACGACAAACTCTACGCCCAAAAACGCTATGACAGCCAAAGCTACATAGTTAAATCCGGCGACAGCCTAGGCACAATCGCGGCCAAGTTTGATACGTCAGTCAAGGCATTAAAACAGGCTAATAATCTGACCTCCGACCGCCTCAAAGTCGGCCAAGAGCTCACACTATTAACGCCAATGGCGGCCAATGACAATGCGCCTGAACCCGCTAAAGCCAACACTAAGGCCGATAGCAAAGTCAGCAGCAAGTCATCGACTAAAGCAAATGCCAGTAGCACTAAAGCCACCAGCTCAAAATCGGCCGACAAACCAGCGGCAAAAGCGAAAACCTATAAAGTGAAATCCGGCGATTCACTGGATAAAATCGCCCGTAAGAATAAGGTCAAACTGGCTGATTTAATGAAGTGGAACCAGCTCAATGGCAAGAGCATTATTAAGCCAGGCCAAGAACTGAAAATCAGCGAATAACGCTTACGGCGTTAACAGCAAAAAGCCCAGCAAAGCGCAAATTAAAAACGCTGTGTTGGGCTTTTTTCTGTCCCACGCTTACAGGAAGAGTGGCTTGTGACTTGCGACTTGCGACTTGCGACTTGCGAAGAGTCACTTGCGAACAGTCACTTCAAACCCATCTTTTAAAATAAGTCACTTCAAATACAACGCTGCTATTTTGTGTCTTTCTTCGCTAAACCGAGGGGATACAATTGCTGCTTAAACATGCCAACGGGCATGTAATCGCCAACGACACCATATTGCTCAGGCCACTCTTTCTGACCTCGAACGGCGGTTCCAAATAAGTAATCTAAAAATGAAAAGTGGGCAGCATAGTTACGATCGATAGCCGCCTTATCGGAAGCATGATGCCAATGGTGGAACTGCGGGCTGACGATTAAGTAACGTAACCAACCGAAGTTAACTTGGACATTGGCATGATTAAAGACCGCCTGCACGCCAACGATAATCACATAAATACTGATGATGTCTTTAGAGAATCCCAAGATAAAAATCGGCGTGAGCACTAAACAACGGGTAGCAATCAACTCAAACATATGTTGCCTTGAACCAGCCAACCAATCTAAATGTTTCGCGCTATGGTGCACCGAATGGAAGCGCCACAGGAAAGGAATTTCATGGTAGGCACGGTGCGCCGCATATTGCATTAAATCGGCGACCAATAGGATCAACAGCAGTTGCAACACAAAGGGAAGACCCGCGATAAAGCTTTGCACTGTGCTGGAAATGGCCCAAGAAAAGCTCGACTGCACAAATTGGTTTGCGACCAATAATACAAATCCAATCGCTAAATGATTCACCAGAAAATGATTTAAATCCCCTTGCCACTCGGGTCTCAATATTGCCTGTTCTGGTTTATGGGGTAACCATTTCTCGATAAAAATGAAAATTAAGGTTGAGCCTAATAAGTCTAAAATAAACCAATCTAACCCCAGTGAGACCTTATGATTTGCAAAAGGCTCAACCTCGACTTGATGGCCACCAAAGGCGATCGCTAAACTCACAAATACCCAAGCCACAAAGCCGAAACGCTTATTTTTATTTCGAATAAAATTCAATAAACCTAAGCTGCCCGACACCACTAAGGCGACAAATATCAAACTACGAATAACATCGACGTTATAGCTTTGGCGTAATTCGGGAGTGGTGAGATATTCGGGGAAATGAAATGCCAATACACCTAGAAACGATAATATGGCTAACATACACGCTATGGTGCCGCTAATACTGCCTTCACCAATTTGGAAATGGCCGTCTTTAAATCCTTTACTCATCACAGTGAACTCCTTTTCCTATTGTTGCTCGCGTTATCCACACAACAGCGCTATTCACACAACAATCACTCAGCTTAATTTTTGCCGATTAGCCTACATTAACCTCACTGCCACAATCAATAAAAAGCGCACGCTAAGAGAATAATGCTGAATCTATTAAGCCTCTCTAAAATGAACACCTAAAAAACGGCCAAAAAAAAGCGCTACCTAAGTAGCGCTCTTGTATTAGCTAAGTTTACTCACCTTAGCGGTTAGATCTTAATCAAGTTATAACCAAAACTAGTCGCAGGATCTTTATTCAGCACCATAGTGACATTGTCTTCATTGCTGAAATCCATTAAATCGGATGCATAGACAACGGTTTTAGTGCCGTTTTCGACTGCGATGACTTTAATAGAATATTCGCCTGCAGGTACAGTCACTGACTGAGGGCTAGCTGGATTGACCGCAGTGATTTTATTTACCGCAGTTTCAATCGTGTCATTTGCTTTTAAGAAATACACAGTGAGATTGCTTTTATCGGCAAAACTCACAATGTCGAACTTAAAGCTATAGGGACTTGGAGTCTGAGTTTGCTTCATCTCCATCGCCTTCACTTGGCTGCCCTGCTCACTCGCCTGCTCGTAAATGAAGATGGTTTTAATATCATCTTGATTAAGGGTGATCAGCACATTATCGAGCAATTTATTTTGCGTACCGTGATCGAACACGCTCACACCAAAGTCATTAAACTCGGCGCCTTGATAACTAGTCACCCCAAAAGATGGCACTTCGCTAAACAGGGTTTCTTGCTTACTGCTGGCCACTTTCACATCGATAATGTGCGAGCCTAAACCGTTAAAGACGCGATAATCGACACTCGCTTCTAGCGCCACATGGTTACGAACATTAGTGGTTGAATCGACGCTGTCTAAGGTGATTTTTGAATCCGAAGCGCCAAAACCTTCACGGATGATCAGCTTATAAGGCACCTTAGCACTGAATTTAATGTTCGCAGTCGTGTAAGACACATTGGTCGTTCCCGCAGGAGTGAGGTAAACCTTATATTCCCCAGTATCCATCACTTGCGGCTGCGACGCTTCACCGTAGGCCACACTGCCAAACATCACGGCATCGGCAAAGGTTTGTGTCGACTTAGAAACATAGGCATCAAAGGCTTGGGCATGCACAGCTGTATTCGCAATCAAAAGCTGCATTTTACTGTTTTCTGCCACTTCATTAAGCTTATCGAGTTCAGTGCGGGAATAGTTGATATTGAGTAATTTAGGTTCGGCAAAATCACCATGCAATACAAAGAAATGATCTGTAGCGACTTTCAAATCGATATCTTCTTTATAGATGGAGATATCTTTGTTAGAGGCGTCCTTAGCCATCACTTCAATCGCACTCACGCCCGCCGTCGACGTAAAGCGCGGCATAGTGTCCCCATAGATCACGCTTTCATAGGTTTTATCGGCGACTTTGAGTGCCGTCGCTGTGCTTCCGGCCGAAGCGTTATAGAATTGCACATAGGTGGCATTCTGATCTGTGCCATCTTCATTATTGCTGTCTGAGCCACATGCCGTTACCGCTAAACAGGCAACAGTCACCGCAGCGAATCCCTTTAGCTTACTTTTTATCATTGTTTCCCTCATTGACTGACATAAAATTCAGTTCAGTCTACCCAGATATCCAATGACAACAATGCCTTTTTACCTTAAAAACAAAAACAAATATTTCACAAACTCAAACACTTAACAAACATTTCAATAACACTGCAAATAGTGATACAAACCACACTTTTTGGCCTCTTAATTGATACAAATGCATTTGCCGATACTTTTGCTCACATCTCAAAAACGCTTCTACTGCGGTGGAAAATGGCTGGTCTATCGAACAGCTCTCTTTTAGGCTTATTGCGACTATGGATAAACCATCCACAGACGGTACAAACCTTGTTCGACTTATGCGATTGGGTTACTCTCGCATCGCCAATTAAGCCTTTGGGATGGATAGGATTTGCAAGGGATTCTCAACTACTACAAACAATGTTTTCAACACGATAGTGCCGAAATCAACCTCTGGTCTAGCCACAAGCTTGCTGAGCAAGAAAAGCTATTACTCCAACATGAAGACGAGTTAAGCAGTGGCTTCCTACCCCGTTTACCCGTGCCATTTGCCCAAGCCTCTGCATTAATGGCGCGTAGTGCCTTGTATCTACGTGAAAAAGTACTATTGCACTGTTGTTTATTTTTCTGCGGCACAGTCGAACTTAATGGCGAAAAACGTAAAGTCGTGACACCACTCCTTTACCGCGAATGCCAATTACAGGCAGATGGCGATAACATTTACCTGCAGGGCAATGACACATTTTCTGGCCAAGGGCCATTCACCATCAATGAAGCACTATTAGAAAAATTAGTCGTTGAAGGTCACAGCTTAAGTCAAGAGTTACGCGATAATCCAACAGATGTCAGTGGCTGGATAGCTTGGCTGCGGGCGGGTCAAGCCGATGTTGATACCAGTCATTTATTGCATTTTCCCAAACTGATCGATGAAGCTGAATTCACTAGTTTATGCCGTAAACGTGGGCAGTTTATGGTCAGTCGGAGCCAAATTATTCTTGCAGAGCGTTCGCTCGCTAGTCGGGGCATTTTGCACGAACTCGACAAGCTAATAACAGCGCCCTCACACTCTGCGCCGCTTAAAGCGCTATTCGCAGAAACCCAACAAAAAATATCAGCAAGCGACAATGCAGACACGCAAGAGGCTTATCTTCCAGGGCTGTTAAGCCGCGCCCAAATTCAGGCGTTAAAGATAGCGGCCAATCAAACTTTGGGGCAGATCTCAGGCCCACCCGGAACAGGTAAAAGTTACACCATAGCCATAGTGGCGGCGGAGCAGGTATTAAGGGGGAAATCTGTCCTCATCGTCGCCCATACCGATGTTGCCGTTGATGTGATTGCCGATAAGTTAGAGCAACAATTCCAGCTAGGTAGCAGTCTTATCCGAGCCGGCTCGCCGCAGTTTATTAAAGTCCTTAAAAACCAGATAGATGAAATGCTCCATGGTCAGCACCCAGCGACTGATGAAACCATTTCAGATATCTTACTACTCAATGCAAAACAGCAACTTAATACTGTGGCCCGTGAGCAAACCAAAATGGAAGCCAGTTTTATACACCATTGCCGCCATGCCATACGTCGCGGCCAAAAACTGGCGACCTTACAACAAGGACAATCGCGCTGGCGCTTAGGATTTTATAATTGGGCATACCATGCGGGGATCAAACAATTTGCCCAGCAATGGAATGTGCTTGATAAATTAACGACACTGATAGCGCAAAAAGAAAGCTTAAGTCTCAAATACTTACAATTGGCCACTCACTATCGATTAAACCAATTACTCAAACATAAGCGCAGTACGCTGGTGAGTTTTGCCAGTGCACTTCGCGCTCGGCAGTCCGCTAAGCAACTCGAAGGTTTCTACAAAACGGATTTTGATGCCCTAAAACAAACCTTTCCTATTTGGTTATCTAGCCTTGCCAGCTTACATAAAGTGCTCCCTATGGAGCAGCAAATGTTTGATTTAGTGATTATTGATGAAGCCACTCAAGCCAATATTGCCGAATGCTTACCTGCATTGCAGCGGGCAAAGGCGGCACTGGTTGTTGGTGATAACAAACAATTACGACATTTCTCGTTTTTATCCCGCGCGAAGCAAACCCAAATCCACACTCAGTTAGGACTCGCGCAGGATTGTCGCGGGTTAATGAGCTACCGTGATGCGAGCATGCTCGACTTAGTATCACAATCCCTCACGAGCCAGTCCCAAGTGGTATTTTTAAATGAGCATTTCCGTAGCAAACCTGAGCTGATCCAATTTAGTAATCAGCAGTTTTATCAAGGCATACTGAAAATTATGCAGCACAGACCCTGCACGAGTTCAGGACACTTACATAGAATACAAGTGACAGGCGCGCGGGATAGCAAGGGAGTTAACAGACTAGAAGCGGAGGCATTAATTCAAAAGTTATCACAACTGATTGATGAACAAATGAATACATTAGTGCCTTCCAGCATTGGTGTGCTCTCCTGTTTTCGCAATCAAACTGAGTATTTATCCCAGCAAATCATGGCGCGCTTTAGCGCACAACAAATAGAACGTCATCAATTGAGGATTGCCACGCCCTTTGGTTTTCAAGGGGAAGAGCGCGATATCATGCTGATATCTTTTAGCATTACGGCCAACGACAGCCGAGCTGCGGTGTATTTAAATCGAGCCGATATGTTCAACGTCGCGATTACCCGAGCCAAACAGGCGCAATGGCTATTTTTATCGGTACAAGAGCATGAACTCCCCAACAATAATTTACTGGCAACTTACTTAGCATCGGCGGGCCAATTTCAAGCGGCACACAATTATGTCGATGCACTCGATACCTTTGGCCAGTCGGTGGCACAGGCGATTGAAGAAAAAGGGATAACAGTCTGGCGCGCCTACCATATGGCGGGGCTGGAACTGGATATTTTATGTCGCTATGGTGACCAATATTTAGCGATAGATTTAATCGGTTACCCAGGACCTTGGGCGGACTTTTTCGATATTGAACTATATAAACTCTTACAGCGCGCAGGCATTAAACTTATCCCCGTGAGCTATGGGCTTTGGTGTCAGCAGCGGGAACTGTGTATCCAACAAATCTGCAATCAATTTAAGCTAGAACACTCGAATTAAACAATAAGCATCTCACGGATGACATCCCCGTTGACGACCGATGAAATAGGCCAAGACGGAACGTTGGAGTTAGAACAAAATATCCCCTGCACTGGCTAGCACAGGGGATATGGCGGTGAATGATCAATCTTCTATTCTATGCACCAACACTCATTGCTGGGGTTCAAGTGGTGCAGGAAGGACTTGGATGGTTAAACTGCCATCAGCTGGCAAATATTGCTGTGCCAGTTTACTGAGCTCTGCCGGTGTCATCTTCTGTGCCAACGCTTGTCTTTGTTTAAAGGTGGCAAAGCGTCCAGGATAACTCTGGGCATTTGATGCCAAATCTAACCAAAAACCATTGCTCTGCGGCGCGGCTTGCATCCATTCAAGCACAGGTTGGCGGGCTCGGTTAAGTAAGTCTTCGCGAATCCCCTGCGGCTGCTTCACTTGGTTAACTGCAGCGGTGAAATACTCGGAAACCGTTGGCAACATGGCTTGAGTCGTCACGCTAAATAGACCGAGATAACCATATCCGCTGGCATTGAGATCATTGTAAGAAAAGGCCGATGGCGAATAACTCGCGCCCGCTTTTTCTCTCACATTTTCCGTTAATAGGATGCTGAGCACTTGCTCCAACAATCCCAGTCCAGCGTGTTGGCTTAGGTGAGTCATATCCGTTGTTGGCCACACCATGGCCAGCGCCGCTGAATCTGGATGACCATAGTGTGTTAACGTCATCTTAGCGGGTACTTTCGGGAACACAGGCACTAGCGATTGGCCATTTTCAGTGGGGCTGCGTTTGATTGCTCCGAGAGTTTCAGCCACAGCAGTAATGGCGCTGGCTTCGTCGAAATCCCCCACTATGGCGATTTCAATTGCTCCTTGCTCGACGGCTGAATGGAAACTCGGCGCCAGCTCTGCAAACTGACGTTTTAAAATGTCTTCCGGTTCACCATAACCATAACGTTTATCACCACTGTGGGAGATACGGTCAAACTGATTAGAAAACTCAGTTTGCGGGTTGCTATGGAGACTTTGCTGCTCGGCAATCACTTGCTCGCGGAACAATTGCTCGGCCTGCTTATTCATGCCGGGTTCAATCAAAAAGGCCGTCATTAAACCGAGCTGCGTGCGCAGTTCTGCAGCATTGGTACTAATCTCACCGCCAAAACTCTGCTCACGCACGCCTAGGTTGATGGAAATATCTTGCCCAGCAAAAATCTCCTGCAGGCTTTCATAATCATGGGCCTTGAGTCCACCCTGCACAAACGCACTGTTAAACAGAGTAGATAAGCCATCTAACTCAGGGAATGGCACTTCACCAAAGCCTATGTTGAGGCTGACCAAAGTAGTGCCTTTATTAAAGTCAGTAGGCTTAAGATTAAGGCGTACGCCATTGGCAAACTGTAGCTGGCGAATGCCCGTTTCGGCATCGCGACTATCGGCCACTAACTTGCCTTGATCGCCAAATTGAGTGTATGCAAACTCGTCAATCGCCTTAGTTGCTGGCGCACTCACAGCTTTTTTGCGGCTTTTCTCATAGCTAGCGATAAGCTGTTTTTCAACATTTTCGATGGGCTTATTGCTCGTCAGATACAGATACGGCGTAGCATTCCATGTCTGATTAAACACTTGCTTTAGCTTTTGCGGCGTCACTGTCGGCAGTATTTTTTCAAAAAATGCCAGCTGCCACTCAGGCTCTACAGGCACGCGATTTTCCGCGACCGAATACACTAACCCCTCGGCAATATTCACACTGTGGATAGTAGTGCTACCCGCTGCGCTGAGCTGATACCCTTTGTGCATACGTTTGATTTGTTGGTCAATTTCCTGCTGACTAAAACCAAACTCTTGTGCTTGGCGCAGGGTTTGCTCCAATATTGCTATGCCCTCTTGCCAGTTATTCTCCTGCGTACCTAAGCTCATTTGAGTGCCATAGGCTATATCAAATTGATCCCCAACCTGCAGGCTAACGCCAGATAAACCTTGGCTATGCAGTAACTGCGACTCCATTCTGCGATACAAGATGCCGTGGGCGAGTTCAAGCAGTATTTCCTGCTCTCGCACGGCAGGGCTGTCGGCTGGATATGCCATAGGCTTGAGCATACCGAGGGAAACCGAGGTCGATAGGCTAGGATCGAAAAATGCCGCCGCCTCGACGCGTTGACGCTCTGCGACAGTGCCTAGCGCTTGCGGCTTAACCTTCGCCGCCAAAGGTGCGGCCTGCCAACTGGCAAACTGTTGTTTTATCTTTTGTTCAACTGCGGCTACCTCGATATCACCCACCACAATTAAGGTGGTGCGTGAGGGCGTGTAAAAACCTTGGTATAAAGACAGCAGCGTCTCGCGAGTAGCATTCTTGATGCTGTTCGCCTCACCTACAGGTAAGCGCTTTGACAACAGTGTATCTGGCATTAAAAACTGTAATTGATTGCGGTAATTCTCCAGATCCGCACCGCTACGCTCACGCAGTTCAGCCAATACCACAGCTTTTTCACGCTCGATAAGCGCCGGGTCAAGTAATAAATTACTGCCAATTTCGCGCATTAAAAACAAAGCGGTATCGACTTTATCTTGGCTATTACTTGGCAAGTTGAATTGATAAACCGTCTGCTGAAACTCAGTCACAGCATTGGTATCGGCGCCAAAACTCAGACCAAGACGCTGCAATGTCGGGATCATCTCCCCCGCAGCCAAACCCGTCGAGCCATTAAAGGCCATGTGTTCAAGAAAATGCACTAACCCCTGCTCGGTATCAGACTCCACCACTGAGCCCACGTCCACCCGCATGCGTACTATGACAGCCTGCTCTGGCGTCTTATTGCTCACTAATAAATAGCGCATGCCATTGGCAAGTTCACCGGTATGGATTCGCCCACTCATGGGCAAGTCAGCCGTCCCCATCCACAGCGGCTCTTCGCTCGCCTGTAGCGGTAACGCCACACTTAATAATGCCAGCAGTAACCATTGGCGCATCAAACTAATCACCTTGAAATTGTTTATTAAAATTCGCACTTTTCCCCCAAAATCAAATAAGAAACCTAGGAAGCGCACACCTAAGTTTCAGATAAAATAAGCTTTCACTATAGTACCTAAAGCACTTTAAGTCACAAAATCAATACCTTATGCCGTACTAAAAGAGCAGTAAACTTCCATTATCAGTGCAGAATAATAAGCTTAACTTTCACAGCATTAGCACCAACACACATCATGACATCAATACATCCAGAGCAACGGATGCTCTGGCTCAGAACAGCAGTAAAGGTCTCGATGAGTAGCTATATAATCAATTGGTTACTGTATTTAGAATAATACGCCCCTTGTAGAACCTCGTTTGAGACTAAGGCCACTAGGATGTGTACGGATAACATGATGACAGGATAGATCCCCACCGCTTTTAGGCTAACAATCTCTATCAATACTTTACTGTGTAAATTAGCCGAAATAGGAAAGCGATACTGGGCGTGTTAAACCAACAATTACCCATCGAGTCTATGGATATCGTCAGCAATCTCTACAAAGTCATGCTCACGTTAAGCAACAATGTCCGTGATCCCTAGCCTTTACAGGGCTAAACCTAGCTGATATTTTGAGGCGCTATTTTCTATGACACTTGTCCTATTATGATCTTAATGACTTTCCGCTATTACAGTATGCGATTACACGCTTTTTTATGCTTAAGCGTGTTCGCGCTTTTATCCTTACCCGCCCTAGCTGATACCGATGAAAATGCTGAACTTTATGCGAACATGAATACGCGCCTGAGTTACATGCAGCAAGTCGCGCTGCATAAATGGCAGCATCAGTTACCGATTGAAGACCTCGCGCGCGAGAAAATAGTCTTAGCACAAAGTGTCACGGCAGCAGAGTCGCTCGGGATAACCTCAGCAGCGATAACCGATTTCTTTCAAGTCCAGATAGAATTAGCCAAAAAAATTCAAAGACAGTACCACCAGCAATGGCGTGAACATGGCTTACCTCAAACATTGCAAACTAAGCAAAACACTAAACTTAGTTTAGATAAGATCCGTCCCGCATTGACTACCCTCGGCCAAACCATTATCGAGCAGATTGCTGAACATCAAGATCAACATGATTTCTCCGTGTTTAATCTCGCCATCGATACCCCTTTGGTCAGTATCGAAGACAAAGCAGTATTATTTCGCTCTCTCAGTCTTATAAAGCCAAAAGTCTATTTGTCGACATTGGATAAGATCATCGCGGAGAAGATACTTTATGTTGGCACAACGGGTGACTACGAGCCTTTCTCTTATTTTGAAGCAGGCCAGATAAAAGGTATTGATATAGATTTAGCTAACCGACTTGCTGATTCCTTAAGTGCTCAAGCGGTATTTTTACCCACCAGCTGGAGCAATTTAATTACAGATCTCAGCAGCGAACGCTTCGACATCATGATGAGCGGTATCTCTAAACAATTATTTCGACAACGTGTTGGCCTACAATCCGATATTTACCTTGAGGATGGAAAAACACCGATTAGCCTTTGTGCTAAAAAAGAACGATATGATTCGCTCGCTAAAATAGATAAGCCAGATACCCGAATGATCGTGAATAAGGGCGGCACTAATCAACGCTTCGTCGATGCCAATATTAAACAAGCTAAAATCACAGTTCACAGTAGCAATGTGACTATTTTCCAAGAGCTCATCGCGAATCGTGCCGATGTTATGATCACGGATAGAGTTGAAGTCCAATTACAAACTAAGAAGCATCCAGAATTATGCTCCACCATGCCTAATAATTTAAATTATTCTGCTAAAGCATTTCTCATGGGCAGAGATCCTATTTGGAAAGAATATGTTGATGCATGGCTTGAATTAAGCATTAAAGATGGCTCTGTATCCAACATTTTTAATCAATATCTTTAGACTCATCTTGACGTGTCGAGCAGAGCTTTTAAGTATTTTAACTAGCTTATGATTGCAGTTCTAAGAGTCAGCTTAGTGTGTTTAAATTAACGATAAACTTTGTGAGGCATCACCTCTTTATCTTAAGACCTCAAACTCTGCCGATAAAAAAAGCCAGCCGGACCTTGCCGCTGGCTTATCTAGCAAACATCAATCTTATTGAGTATTAGCCACTCAACTGAAATCCTAAAACTGTTGAAACCAACGTTGGATCTGCTGTGGATCTTTGCTTTTCGTTAACGACAGCATCAACAATATACGGGCTTTTTGCGGGTTAAGATTACCTGCTGCAATAAAACCGTATTTAGCGTCGTCTATTTCGGCATCGAGAGTCGTTGCACCTGTGGGAACTCGACTAGAGCGAACGACTAAGGTGCCTTTTTGACTCGCTTTAGCTAAAACATCGAATATAGAGTGGTAGATATTACCGTTACCCACACCGGCACTGACTATGCCATCAAAACCCGCTTCAACCATGGCTTTGGCTGGTAAATCACTGGCATTGGCGTAGTTATACACTATGCCTACCTGCGGTAACTTGTCGAGTTTGCTGACATCAAAAGGCGTTTGCGTAGTATGTTGACGCTCCGTATTACCCATGTACTCAATCTTGCTGTTATGGATCACGCCAAGCGGGCCAAAGTTAGGCGCAGCAAAGGTATGCACACCTGTGGTATTAGTCTTAGTGACGTCGCGGGCGTTCAATACGGTATCGTTCATCACCACTAATACACCTCGACCTTTAGATTCAAGGTTCGCGGCGGTCGCGACGGCGTTATACAGATTCATCGGACCATCGGCGCTCATGGCGGTTGATGGACGCATAGCGCCAACCAATACCACAGGTTTATCGCTCTTGATGGTGAGGTTTAGAAAATAAGCGGTTTCTTCTAAGGTGTCGGTGCCGTGGGTGATGACGATACCGTCGACATCTTTATCGGCCAGTAACAGATTGATGCGCTTGGCTAACGCTAGCCAAACTTTATCGTTCATGTCCTGCGAACCGATTTTAACCAGTTGCTCACCTTGAATATCGGCAAGCTGTTTCATTTCAGGCACAGCCGCAATTAAGCTACTAATGCCCACTTCACCAGCCTGATAGTTAGACTCAGTGGCCGATTGCCCTACTCCGGCAATAGTGCCACCCGTGGCAATGATCCGTACCTGTGGAAGCGCCTGCGCCGCAGAGGAGAGAACTAATCCTAAGGTGACCGAGAGCAAGAGCTTACGCATTGAAAAATTCATGCTTACATCCTTTTATTAATAATAAACGCTCCACAGTGTGCACTATTATTTAAGTCTAACCGTGATAATTCTCACTAAAATGAAATAACAAATTTAGCGTTATCTAATTGATTATTTAAAACTTAAATAAAACACCATGCATTTATTATTGAGTAGATTTAACTAATCAATGATTATTCGCGATTGATAAAGTGGAAATTAAATAGCGTACGGTTTATTTAGATTCAAAAACACTTGAGTAAATATGTCGCCGATTGGTTAACGAATAACAAATCTATAGCTAATTTGCATCAAAAAGTAATAGCTCACACTAGCTAACCGAGTTGAGATGCTTATCTAATAAACAAAACAAATCTACCATTTCAAACAGTTAAGTGATCCCCATCTAAATCCTGTTATTGCCAAAGCGTTAAGATCTGTGTCGATAGTCAAGGAGACGATTCTCCTTCATGTTTTCGATGAGTTATTTTTGAAGTGTTACGCATACTTATGTACGCACCACAACTCAATACTCGGAGATATATCTTACTATTAACCGGATTTAATAGGATCGAAATGAAAGATACTAATAGCGTACGGATCGAAGAAGATTTATTGGGAACGAAAGAAGTGTCCAATGAATTTTATTACGGCATACATACATTACGTGCCATCGAAAACTTTAAGCTGAGTAATCAAAAAATTTCCGATGTACCTGAATTAGTCCGTGGCATGATGCTAACAAAGAAAGCAGCTGCCATGGCCAATAGCGAATTAGGCGCTGTAAGTCCTGAAATCGCTGACAAGATTATTGAAGCGTGCGATTTGATACTCACAACGGGCCGATTTGTGGATCAATTCCCAGTCGACGTGTATCAAGGAGGCGCAGGCACTTCAGTCAACATGAATACCAATGAGGTATTAGCCAACGTTGCACTGGAGATCATGGGGCTTGAAAAAGGCCGATACGATGTCATCAATCCTAATGATCATGTCAACAAGTGCCAATCGACCAACGATGCCTATCCAACAGGCTTCCGTATTGCGGTCATCAACAGTACCGATATTCTGTTAGATGCATTAACTGACCTTATCAGTGCCTTCGACACTAAAGCCGCAGAGTTTAAAACCGTCTTAAAAATGGGCCGCACTCAGTTACAAGATGCCGTGCCTATGACCTTAGGCCAAGAGTTTCATGCCTTTGCAGTCACACTACGAGAAGAAATTAAGTCCATCAAGCGTTGCCAAGAGTTGTTGTTAGAAGTGAACTTAGGCGCAACGGCCATCGGCACCGGCCTTAACACGCCAGTGGGTTATTCCTCACTCGCCATTAAACATCTGGCTGAAATCACTGGCCGCGCTTATGTACCAGCGGAAGATTTAATCGAAGCGACCTCCGATTGTGGCGCCTACGTCATGCTGCACAGTGCGATTAAGCGCATGGCGATTAAAATGTCCAAGATTTGTAACGACCTACGCTTACTGTCATCGGGTCCACGTACAGGTCTGAAGGAAATCAATCTGCCTGAATTACAAGCGGGTTCTTCTATCATGCCAGCTAAGGTTAACCCTGTGATCCCTGAGGTCGTCAATCAGGTTGCCTTTAAGATTGTCGGCAACGATATCACTATCACTATGGCCGCCGAAGCGGGCCAGTTACAGCTTAACGTCATGGAACCTGTGATTGGTCAGGCGATGTTTGAGTCACTCAGTTTAATGGGTAATGCCTGTATCTCCCTACGTGAGAAATGCGTTGAAGGTATCACTGCAAACCCAGAGATCTGCATGGCCCATGTGATGAACTCCATCGGGATCGTGACCTACCTTAACCCCATCATCGGCCACCATGAAGGTGACATCATCGGCAAGATTTGCGCCCAAACAGGTAAAAATGTCCGTGAAGTGGTACTCGAACGCGGTTTGTTAACGGTTGAAGAACTCGATGACATTCTCTCGGTTGAAAACCTGATGAATCCTAAGTACCAAGCTAAACGCAGTAGCAAAGCTAAAGTGTAACTCAGTGGGGCTGGGGAGCCTTCCCCAGCCCAAAACTCGATGATTCAAGAATAAGCCAGCGCATAGTGAATATGCGCAGGCTATTGAAATTAAAACAAAATAGAGTTAACACTATGATTATATTAGAGATAATTATCGTACTCGGGGCCATTTACCTAGGTGCAAGGATGGGTAGCATGGGAGTCGGCTTTGCGGGCGGTGTCGGGGTACTGATACTGACCGCAGGAATGGGACTCAAACCGGGCAATATTCCGATTGATGTGATCCTCATCATTATGTCGGTTATCACCGCGATTGCGGCCATGCAAGTATCGGGAGGGATGGATTATTTAGTCTCACTGGCAGAAAAATTATTACGTAAGCATCCAAAACAAATCACTTTTCTGGCACCTGTAGTCACTTATTTCATGACACTCTTTGCAGGAACAGGCCACACAGCATTCTCAACCTTACCTGTTATTGCCGAAGTCGCAAAAGAGCAAGGTATTCGTCCCTCTCGTCCTCTTTCTATCGCCGTTGTTGCGTCTCAAGTCGCCATTACCGCTTCACCAATTTCAGCGGCAGTCGTGTTCTTCTCAGGCATTCTAGAACCCTTTGGCGTGGACTATTTAGTACTGTTAGCCGTATGTATTCCTTCAACTTTCTTAGCCTGTATGGTCGGCGCCGTTGTTGCTAATTTAATGGGTAAAGAGCTGGCTGATGATCCTATTTATCAAGACCGTTTAGCTAAGGGCTTAGTCAAAACACGCGGTAAAACGGAGATCAAGATTAAAGCCGGCGCAAAACGATCTGTGATGATTTTCTTACTGGCGATTGCGGCTGTGATGGCCTACGCCACTGCGATATCTGACAAAGTCGGCTTGATTGTTGACCCTGTATTGCCACGCGATGCCGCCATTATGGTGCTGATGCTCACAGCAGCTGCAGCTATCACGATTTTCTGTAAGTTAGACGCAAGTGAAATCTCCAATGCGGCCACCTTTAAATCGGGCATGTCTGCCTGTGTTTGTGTGTTAGGTGTGGCTTGGTTAGGCGATACCTTAGTGTCCAATCATATCGAGGAAATCAAAGATTTAGCAGGCACCTTACTGCAAAGTCAGCCTTGGTTATTGTCGGTAACCCTGTTCTTTGCCTCCATGTTGCTCTACTCCCAAGGCGCAACCACTAAGGCACTGATGCCTGCGGCCTTAGCCATTGGCGTGAGTCCTTTAACTGCCGTAGCCTCTTTCGCCGCCGTCAGCGCGCTGTTTGTATTGCCTACTTATCCCACACTACTGGCTGCGGTTGAGATGGATGATACCGGCTCGACGCGGATTGGTAAGGCGGTATTTAACCATCCGTTCCTGGTCCCTGGCGTAGTAACGATTGCCACCAGCGTGGCATTGGCCTTCCTGTTTGGCGGCATGATGCTGTAGCGCAACTTTACCCAAAGTGTTCTAAGGGCTAATGCCAATAATTGGATTAACCTTCTTCTTTTAATCTGGATCTAAAGACTTTGTGTTGGCGTGATGCAGGTACATTCACGCCACCACAAACCTGGTAAGAGGTGAATTAATGTCAGCGAAAACGCGTGTTCCTACCGCCATTAACGGCGGACCATTTGGCCAAGCCTGGTCGGCTAAAGCAGACTGCTTACAAAGTGCGACAGGGCTTATATTGGGTATTTTCCTGTTATTTCATATGCATTTCGAGGCGAGCATTTTATTTGGTAAAGAAACCTTCTTTCACATGGTGCAATTCTTAGAAGGCAGTATGTTTAGCTCGACGGGTCATGGCTTCCCCATAGTGACCAAGATCATTTCAGTCATTATGCTGGTGATTGTTGCAGTACATGCCGCCACCGCACTACGTCGTTTTCCAGTGCAATTAGGCCAATGGCGAGCGATGCGTGGCTTCATGTCGAGTATCAAGCATAGAGATACCCAAGCATGGTTTTGGCAGATGATCACCGGGTTCTTACTGTTTTTCTTAGTGTCAGCCCATCTTGCCACTATGATTTTAAACCCTGATATTGGCCCTCACCTTTCGGCCGAACGGGTTTACCACGATAACGCTTGGCTCTTATACGTGGTGTTTTTACCTATCGTGTTATTCCACGGCATCGTTGGTTTATACCGAGTGATATTAAAGTGGGGTGTGAGTAGTAACCGCCCACTTATCCGCACTATAGCGCAAGTATTGATCGTCTATTTATTGTGTTTAGGCACATTAAGCCTAGTGACCTATATCAATATTGGTATCGAATTAGTTCTGCCAGTACAACCGTTTATTCCTCAGCAATGGGCATGACGCTATCGGCGCACTTAGCCTGTATAGCAAGACAAACAACATACGGATCCTCCTCTGATACATAGTTGCCGCGCAACTATACCCGAGGAGTGCAATGATAAATCCATGAAATGTTATCTAAATTATTAGATAAGGATCTGATTTGAAAATCATTTATACAGACTCATTAGTCATTGGCGCAGGATTGGCAGGCCTCAGAGTCGCAATTGCCACCAAAGAGCGAGGCCTAGATACCTTAGTACTATCGTTAATTCCCGCAAAACGTTCACATTCGGCCGCCGCACAGGGCGGAATGCAAGCCAGCCTAGGCAATACCGTTAAAGGCATGGGCGATAACGAAGACATTCACTTTCAAGACACAGTCAAAGGTTCTGACTGGGGTTGCGATCAAGACGTCGCCCGCATGTTTGCCCACGTTGCACCGAAAGCGATCCGCGAACTCACCAACTGGGGCGTGCCTTGGTCGAGGATTTACGCTGGCCCACGTGAAGTCATCATGAATGCGCAAAGGGTAACGCTCAATGAGGCCGAAGAAGCTCACGGCCTAATCAATGCCCGCGATTTTGGTGGCACTAAAAAATGGCGTACCTGTTACACCGCCGACGGCACTGGCCACTCTTTACTGTATGCCGTCGATAACCAAGCCATTTCTATGGGCATTCCAGTACACGAACGGATTGAAGCCCTGTCGCTTATCCATGACGGTAAGCGTTGCCATGGGGTGATTGCCCGCTGTTTAGTCACAGGTGAACTGCGCGCTTATGTAGCCAAATCCACCACTATCGCCACCGGCGGTTATGGCAAGATTTATGAAATATCGACCAATGCCACCATCTGCGAAGGCATAGGCCAAGCGTTAGCACTCGACACAGGTGTCGCCACCTTAGGCAATATGGAAGCGGTGCAGTTTCACCCCACCGCCATAGTGCCCGCGGGGATCCTCACAACTGAAGGGTGTCGTGGTGATGGCGGTATTCTGCGCGATAAAGACGGTCATCGCTTTATGCCAGATTACGAGCCAGAGAAAAAAGAACTCGCCTCCCGCGATGTGGTTTCCCGCCGCATGACAGAGCACATGCGTAAAGGCAATGGGGTCGAAAGCCCTTACGGCCCGCATCTGTGGCTGGATATTACGCAGCTGGGCCGTGAACATATCGAAACTAACCTGCGCGAAGTGAAAGAGATTTGTGATTACTTCCTCGGTATCGATCCTTGCAAAGATTGGATCCCCGTTCGCCCTACCCAGCATTACTCTATGGGCGGCGTACGCACCAATGCCACTGGCGAGAGTCCACAACTCAAGGGGCTGTTCAGCGTCGGAGAAGCGGCCTGTTGGGACATGCACGGCTTTAACCGTTTAGGCGGTAATTCGGTGGCAGAAACTGTGGTCGGCGGCATGATCATCGGCAAATATGTGGCTGATTTTTGTGAGAATAACGATTTAGAAATTGATACCGCGCTGACTCAAAAATTCATCGATAAATTACAGCAAGAAATCGATGGGCTGGTCGAAGGCAATGGCACAGAAAACCCCTTCCAAATAAAGAAAGAAATGCAACGCATCATGATGAACTACGTCGGGATCTTCCGTAATGGACCCGAGTTAGATAAAGCCATCAAAGGCTTGAAAGACTTACTGCTGCGGGCAAAAAATCTCGGTCTTAAATGTAAAAAACGTCACGCTAATCCTGAGTTAGTCGAAGCGCTACGCGTCACTCGTATGTTGAAAGTGGCCCTCACCGTCGCCTGTGGCGCAGAGGCTCGCACTGAAAGTCGCGGCGCCCATTCACGGGAAGATTACCCACAACGCAATGATAAAGATTGGCTTAACCGCACGCTGGCAACTTGGCCAGATGCCGAGTCACTGGAACCTGTGCTGCGTTATGAAGCGTTAGATGTGATGAAAATGGAGCTACCACCGGGATACCGAGGCTACGGCAACGATAACACTATCGCCCATCCTGATACCGAAAAACGCGTACAAGAAATCAATCAAGTGCTCGCGCGCTTAGGTGACGATCCCGATAGAAACACACTGCAGCGAGCCCTAATGCCATACGAGCTGCCAAGTCATCTGCAGGCTCCCAATGGACGCCTCAGCGATACCTTAGCGATCACTCCAGCCCAACCGGTAGGGAATAAACCACTATGAGCCGTCAAATCAGCTTTAATATCTTCCGCTACGATCCGCAAGATGGCCAAGACAAGCCAAAGATGGAACGTTATCAGTTGACTGAAACACCGGGCATGACAGTGTTTATCGCCTTAAATCAATTGCGTGAACAACAAGATCCCTCACTGCAGTTCGACTTTGTCTGCCGCGCGGGCATCTGTGGCAGTTGCGCCATGGTGATCAATGGTTTCCCCACATTGGCCTGTCGCACGTTAACAGCGAATTATCCCAATGGTGAAATCACCCTAATGCCGCTGCCCGGCTTCGAACTGATTGGCGATTTGTCGGTGAACACGGGCAAATTTATGCGCGAATTAGCCGAACGCTTAAAACTCTGGCTGCATCCTAAACCCGATGATCAGGACATTCATCGCCTCGAAAATCCAATGGCACCCGAAGAAGCCGCGCGGATCTATGAGCTAGAACGCTGCGTCGAATGTGGCGTTTGCGTGTCAGCCTGCGCCACCAAACAAATGCGTGACACCTTTGTTGGCGCGGTTGGCATGATGAAAATTGCCCGCTTCGAAATGGATAGCAGAGACAGCCGCAGTGCGGATGATTTCTACCATGTGATTGGCAATCAAGACGGCGTCTTCGGTTGTATGACGCTACTCGGCTGCCAAGATAACTGCCCTAAAGATTTGCCGCACATGCAGCAGATTGCTTACCTGCGCCGCAAAATGGCCGCAAGCATACTCTAGTTTTCCTTAACCTAAAGTCCCGCTGCGTTAGCGGGGTTTTAGGGCAACACCTTTCCCAAACCAGCGGGCAAATCATATCTGCCCGCTGCAGATATGCGACGCCTTGCCTCTGAGCGAGACGCCTCCTTGAGCACTATCACAAGTGCAGATCCTTACTACTAGCAGTACTGTTCCATCGGCAACAAAATCCATTAACGGCACGCTAGTAGTTGTTATGTAAGGAAACATAAATGAAGCAGTTCAAACTAACATCAGCCGTGCTTGTGCTGAGCTTTGCCACACCTATCTTTGCTGTTCAAGCCAATGATACCGCTGCAACCAATGACGAGTTACGCACTGAATTACAACAAATTCAGCAAAGACTCGCCATGCTCGAAGCCCAAGAAAAAGAGGCATCGGTTTTATCGGATACTCAGTTTAATTTTTATGGTTCTTTACGCCCGACTTTCGGCCTGACCCACACTAACTCGGACGATGTGTGGGATGTGGGCGATGCGAACTCGCGAATTGGCTTTGCCGCAGAACACCAACTTGGCAATGGCTTAGTCGGGTTTGCGAAAGGAGAATTTAAGGTCGATATCAAAGATGACGGCGACTTTGGCGATGCACGCAAAGCCTATGTCGGATTAAAGGGATTTTTTGGTAGCGTAGCCATAGGTAAACAAGCCGTCACCCAGGAAATCATTTCCGATCCCGTCGACATCTTTAACCGCTCAGGAACCCCACTCGCCTATGACAGTGCGAGCCCCTTCAGACTCAATAACCTAGTGACCTATCGTAAAGAATTTGGCGACCTGTTATTTTCGGCCGATGCGCAATTCGACGGCAATAAAGGCAGTGGCGGCAGTGACTTCGTTAACGCGGGTATCCGTTATAAAACTGACCTAATCTATATAGCCGCGGCGTTTTATAACAAAGAGTTAGAAGACAACAAGGATGAAAATACATTCGGTGTCACCCTAGCAAAAAGTTTCAATGCCTTGTACCTCGCGGCGGCCTATCAAAACATTGAAAAAGACGACATTGATGGAACCACATTGGATGGCTCAACATTAGATGTGGTCGCCAGCTACCCCATCACTGACAGCTATAAAATCAAGCTGGGCGTGTCCAGATACGACGATGGTGGCAATGACATCACCTCTGCTAAATACAACGCCTATAACACTACGCTGGAGTGGCATAAAACACCGCAATTCAGCACCTTCATCGAATATCAAAAGACAGATTTTGAATACCGCGAAACCAATGACCAGATCATGCTGGGCATGCGTTATAACTTCGATTACACGTTCTAGGTTTTATCTCAAGCGTATAGTCATGTGAGTGAAGGGTTTAACGGTCTCACTGCATAAAGACTAAAAACATAAAGACCAGAAACAACAAAGCCACGACTCGCGTGGCTTTGTTCATTTAAGACGATACCGTCTTTACACTTCGATACGTTCTAAATTAGAACGGAATATCGTCATCCCAGCCATCATCCAAATCTGGAGTGAAGTTTTGCTGTGGTTGTGGTGCTGGACGTTGTGCCGGAGCTGCTGGCGCTTGGTAAGCAGGCGCTGGAGCGGCTTGTGGCTTAGGCGCATAACCACCTTGTTGTGGTTGAGCTTGTTGCTGTCCATATTGCTGCTGAGCAGGTGCTGGCGCAGCATATTGTTGCTGAGCTGGCGCTTGGTAAGCAGGTGCAGCTTGAGGCGCTGGTGCATATTGATTTTGCGCTGGAGCCGCTTGTTGTGGTGCAGATTGGTAACCTGCGTTTTGTGGCATGCCGCCGCCCATTGGCGCGCCTTGTGCTTGGCCACCTTGACCACGGCTACCTAGCATTTGCATGCTACCGCTTTGGTCGATAACCACTTCAGTGCTGTAACGGTCTTGACCACTTTGGTCTTTCCACTTACGAGTTTGCAGTTTACCTTCGAGGTAAACTTGTGAACCTTTACGCAGGTATTCACCTGTAATTTCAGCTAATTTGCCGAACAGAACCACACGGTGCCATTCAGTACGCTCTTGCTGTTGACCTTGTTGGTCTTTCCACGATTCGCTGGTCGCAACTGTGATGTTAGCGACTGCATTACCGTTTGGCATATAACGCACTTCTGGATCTTGTCCCAAATTGCCAACCAAAATTACCTTGTTAACACCACGACTGGCCATTGAAATCTCCTGCGATTCTTTAAATAATCTATTAATTCAGTATGTTGTTTATCTGTGTCGCCATAGAGGAAAATCAGCTTCCCCAAATACCACACGGCAGACCCAGATATTATTGAGCAGAGCCTAACACAGCTCGTGCTTCTCTTAAATCGAAATGCTCATCAACCTTTAAGTAAGCCACTTTCTCGTCCAGCACGACGATCGCTTCGACGACGCCCATCAGCTGTGATAACTGAGCCGCCATATCCCGCGCTTGCGCCTTGTCTTTGACTTCGGCTTCTAAGGTGTAACTCTTTAACAGCACGGGATTTTCCATGCCCAATGTCAGAAATAACCAGATAGACATTAAGATCACAGCAACAATAAACACCCCGACCGCGCCCACTAATTGGAAGGCGCCACCGCCCAGCATACCACCACAAAAGGCCCCTAAAAACTGGCTAGTGGAATACACGCCCATGGCCGAGCCTTTTTCACCGACGGGGCAAAATTTGGCAATCAAACTGGGCAATGAGGCTTCTAAATAGTTAAAGCCAGTGAAAAACAGCACCACGGCAAAGCTCAACACCCATAAGTTGTTAGAGAATAAAGCCATCGCCAGCAGCGCCACTATCATGATCACTAAGGCGATTTGGAACATAGCTTTAGTATTCTTACGTTTAACCCCAATGATGATTAACGGCACCATCAGGAAAAACGCGCCCACAAAAGCGGGGAAATACAGCATCCAGTGTTTTTCTTTCACGAGCCCCGCATCCACCAGATCCAGCGGCAAGGCCACGAATACTGCGGTTAACACTAAATGCAGAATAAAGATCCCCGCATCGAGTCTAAACAGCTGGGGATCGGTCAACATACGCTTGAGTCTGGCAGGCGTGGCTAAGGTGTCGCCCTTAGGCGCGTGGGAAATCGGATTCGGTACTAAAAATTGCACGATCAACATGCCCGTCACAGCGAGAATCGCCGTGAGGAAGAACAGGCCTGATAAGCCCACATGTTGTGCCACAATCGGCCCGACCAATAAGGACAGCGCAAAAGAGCCGCCGATACACATGCCGATAATCGCCATGACCTTAGTACGTTGTTCATCACGGGTTAAATCCGCCGCCAGCGCCAACACAGCAGCGGCAATCGCCCCCATGCCCTGCACTGCTCGACCAAACACCACGCCGTAAATCGAATCAGCGTTGGCGGCAATCAAGCTACCAATGGCAAAAAGCACCAGACCGATAAGGATAATCGGCTTGCGACCATATTTGTCAGATAAAATCCCCATGGGGATTTGCAGCACAGCTTGAGTCAGACCGTAGGCGCCGATAGCAATACCGACCCACAGCGGCGAGAAGCCTTCGAGGTGCTGACCATAAAGTGCAAAGACGGGCATGATCATAAACAAGCCCATCATGCGTAAACCAAATACACTGGCTAAAGAAAACGCGACTTTTTTCTCAGTACCCGAAAGTCCGTTGTTACCCATGATTTTGCCCTGGATTGAAGTCTTTTAAGGGGCGCATGTTACCACACCCAAAAGGATTTGCTCAAAAGGAAATAGTGGCCTAAACCACTGCCTGTACAGTTAACTTTTATCCCGATTATCACAGACCTATATTGGCCGTGCTCGGGTTAACATGTTTATTTTTCTGCCCTATTTAACGCTCAGGCACAGGGAAACGAGTCTAACATAGTGTTCACATTTGTCCTGTGAGTCAGTACACAACAACCGCATTAATCTTAGTTAATCCACTCGGTACATAACTGCCACTGTCAGCAAGGTGATTAAAAGCCAGTGCCAGCCCTAGGATTGGTGCCGATCACAGAATCAACTAAACTCAGCCGCGGAACTGTGCGATACTTATGCTCATTTTTTTAAGCATATGGCATTAGAGCGATAGATGGATAAGATTGAAATACGCGGCGCACGCACCCACAATCTCAAGAATATCAACCTGACTATCCCAAGGGATAAACTGATTGTCATCACGGGCTTATCGGGATCTGGCAAATCCTCCCTTGCTTTCGATACTTTATATGCCGAAGGCCAGCGACGTTACGTCGAGTCCCTGTCAGCCTATGCTCGCCAATTTTTGAGTTTGATGGAAAAGCCCGATGTGGACCATATTGAAGGCTTAAGCCCAGCGATATCCATAGAGCAAAAATCCACCTCCCATAACCCACGCTCAACCGTGGGCACGATTACCGAAATTTACGATTACCTGCGTTTGATGTTTGCCCGCGTGGGTGAGCCGCGTTGTCCGACACACAATCAACCCTTGGCGGCGCAAACCGTCAGCCAGATGGTAGATAAAGTGTTAGAAATGCCCCAAGACAGCCGCTTGATGCTGCTCGCGCCTGTGGTCAACGCCCGTAAGGGTGAACACGTTAAATTGCTCGAAGGTCTATCGGCGCAGGGTTATATCCGTGCGCGTATCGACGGTGAAGTGTGTGATTTAACCGATCCGCCAACCTTAGACTTACACGTTAAGCATACGATTGAAGTGGTCGTCGACCGTTTTAAAGTGCGTGACGATATCAAGCAACGCTTAGCTGAATCCTTTGAAACCGCACTGGAACTCTCCGGCGGCATCGCGACCGTTGCCACCATGGATGACGACACAGGTACTGGTAAAGCAAAAGGCGAAGAGCTGATCTTCTCGGCCAACTTCGCCTGTCCGCATTGCGGTTATTCGATGGCAGAATTAGAGCCAAGGATCTTCTCCTTTAACAATCCAGCCGGCGCGTGCCAAACCTGTGATGGTTTAGGGGTACAACAATTTTTCGATCCTGAGCGCGTGATCAGCAACACAGAGCTGTCACTGGCTGGCGGCGCGATTCGCGGCTGGGATAGACGCAACTTCTACTATTTCCAAATGCTCAGTTCACTCGCCGAACACTATAAGTTCGACGTCGAAGTGCCCTATGAGCAGCTCAGCGAAAAAGTTCGCAAAATCGTCCTGTACGGTTCAGGCAAAGATAGCATTGCCTTTAAGTACATCAACGATCGCGGCGATGTGGTGGTGCGTAATCATCCCTTCGAAGGCATTCTCAACAACATGGACAGGCGCTATCGCGAAACCGAAAGCAACTCGGTACGTGACGAATTAGCCAAGTTTATCAATACCCAAGCCTGCCAAAGCTGTGGTGGTTCGCGTCTACGCGAAGAAGCTCGTAATGTGTTTTTAGGCGATATCAATCTGCCGCAACTCACCACTTGGTCGATTGGCGAAGCCTTAGATTACTTCGAGAAAGTCGAATTTAGCGGCCAAAAGGCGCAGATCGCCGAGAAAATTTTAAAAGAAATCCGCGATCGCTTAGGTTTCCTCGTTAACGTGGGCCTCAATTATTTGAGCCTATCTCGCTCGGCAGAAACCCTCTCGGGCGGTGAAGCCCAACGAATTCGACTCGCCAGCCAAATTGGTGCCGGACTTGTCGGCGTGATGTATGTGCTCGACGAACCTTCAATTGGCCTGCATCAAAGGGATAACGAACGTCTGCTGCAAACCCTGATCCACCTCCGGGATTTGGGCAACACAGTAATTGTGGTTGAGCACGATGAAGATGCGATCCGCATGGCGGATCACGTGATCGACATAGGCCCTGGCGCAGGTGTTCATGGCGGCGAAGTGATTTGCGACGGCCCGATTGAGAAAATCATCGCCTGTGAAGAATCAGTCACCGGACAATATATTTCCGGCAAGCGCTGCATTCATATCGATACGCCGCGTATTCCGTTCGACAAAACTCAAGTGATTGAGTTGTTTGGCGCGCGCGGCAACAACCTGCGTAATGTGGATTTAACCATTCCCATTGGCCTCTTCACTTGTGTGACGGGTGTATCGGGTTCAGGTAAATCAACCTTAATCAACGATACCTTCTTCAAGATCGCCCATAGAATGCTCAACGGGGCGACTGTGGATGAGCCATCACCCTATGATCGTATCGAAGGGATGGAGCTGTGCGACAAAGTAGTCGATATCGATCAAAGCCCGATTGGCCGCACGCCGCGCTCTAATCCTGCCACTTATACTGGCATCTTCACCCCAATTCGCGAAATTTTTGCCGGAACCCAAGAGTCACGTACTCGCGGTTATCAAGTCGGCCGCTTCTCCTTTAACGTAAAAGGTGGCCGCTGTGAGGCTTGCCAAGGCGACGGCTTGATCAAGGTCGAAATGCACTTCCTGCCCGATGTGTATGTACCCTGCGATTCCTGTAAAGGTAAGCGCTATAACCGCGAAACCTTAGAAGTACGCTATAAAGGCAAGAATATTCACGAAGTACTGCAGATGACAGTGGAAGATGCGCGCACTTTCTTCGATGCCGTACCTGCCATTGCCCGTAAGCTGCAAACCTTGATGGATGTGGGTTTGTCCTATGTGCGCCTCGGCCAAAGTGCGACCACACTTTCGGGCGGCGAAGCCCAAAGGGTGAAACTTGCCAAAGAGCTGTCTAAGCGTGACACGGGCCAAACCTTGTATATCTTGGATGAACCGACCACGGGCTTACACTTTGCCGATATCCAATTACTGCTCGATGTATTGCATCGTCTTAAATCCCACGGCAACACGATTGTGGTGATTGAGCATAATCTGGACGTGATCAAAACCGCGGACTGGATTATCGACTTAGGTCCAGAAGGCGGCGGTGGTGGTGGTATGATTTTAGCCACAGGCACACCGGAAGACGTCGCCGAGCATCCAACCTCCCACACGGCACGCTTCTTAAAGCCACTGCTAAAACGGGATATTGAAATGGCAAAGGCCAATAAAGCCAAGGCATAAGTTTCGAGCCCTTGGTCTGAGTACAGTAGAAGCGCAGTCGCATAAGCACTGCGCTTCTTTTTTTTAGTTCAGCATGTTAAGTGCATAGTGCTAATTCTAGTGCTCGTTTTAAGCTCCAATGCTGACGATTCTGTATTCCAATAAGCCTAAGCTTCTATATAAGCTGCGATATAAGACAAGCTGGCGAATAAGGCCTAAGCTTTCAACATCTAGCCACTCTCTGTAATGGCACAATCAAAATCAACCACATCAGCCACAGACATAAGAACAGTCGACTCACGCAGCATGTCGCCTTGGCTTATATTCGCCCCTCGTTGAATACGGCGCTGGTTAAACTCGACTTAGGTTGAATTCGGATCGGCTTTAAGCAAAGATGACAGTTATCTTCAGGCGAAGGCATCAGCAATAAGGACAAGGAATATCCATGCGTGATAGTACTCAGCTCCCTGTTACCCGCCGTATGTTACCGAGCCTATATCAGTCAATCTGCCTAATCCTAAGCAGCCAAAACCTCAGCGGCATAAATCTCAGCGGTATAAGCCCAAGCAGTATAAACCTAGGCCCATCGACCTTATTCCGCCATACACGGCTTAGCCAGCGGCTCGCCAAGTTCCAAATCCCACGTCCTATAAAACATCAATCCCAACGATTTAGCATATTCGCACTGGCCTGCTTTGTGGCAGCGACTCTCAGCGGTTGCGCTAACTCACTAGAAACCTGTGCGCGCACTGAGCTTAAACTCACTTGGGCCGAGCCCGCAGAGTTACAAGCGACAGTGACAATATTAAGCTCGGATGAATTTGAAGGCCGCAAAACCCAAACTCAAGGTGCAGCAAAAAGTCGTGACTATATAAAGCAGCAATTTGAGAGTCTCAATTTACAGCCTTGGGGAGCGGACTTTATCGTGCCCTTTGAATATCAAACCTTCTTCACCCAAGAAACCGGCGCCAATGTGGTCGCCACCGCGATGGCGCCAGAGCCGACGAATCGATGGCGTATTATCGTCGCTCACAATGATCACTTAGGCATGAGCGGCAGCAAGATTTACCACGGCGCCGATGATAACGCCTCCGGCGTCGCCGCTATGCTCGCCATTGCCAAACATTGGCAGCAGCAATTTGCCCTGCAACCCAATACCTTGCCTAAGGTGAATCTAATGTTTGTGGCAACCGATGCCGAAGAACCGGGACTCTATGGCAGCATCGCCTTGGTTGAACAACTCAAAACCCGCCTACCAGAGGCGACATTTGAATTAATGATTAACCTCGACATGGTGAGTCATCCCGGTAGGCCCTATGGGATTTACCTTGAAGGCAGTCGAAACTTCACTCAGTTCAATCAATTTAAATCCCTATTGAATCAACAAAACCGACTGTGCATTAAGCTCACGCACCCAAAACCCGTTGGCCGTAGCATACAAAGTACCGACTGGCTGCGGGCGTCGGATCATTATCCCTTCCACAAAGCCAATATCCCTTGGCTGTATTTTGGCGTGCCGACCCATCCCCAATATCACACCCCTGAGGATACCGTCGCGACAATCGACATCACTTTTCTGGCGGCCGTGACTGAGTCAGCATTTGAGTTACTTCAATTAAATGCCGAATATTTAAAGAATTAATGGGAAGTGGCGCGTTTCTTGCTCAGTTTTAGCGAAAAAAATGCAGAAAACAGGTTAAATAGCGTGACTCTGATTGGTAAAGTGCCGTCCATGCTGCTATAATCCGTCGTTCGCGGGAAATCGACACGGGGTTGATTTTCTGTCTGTGAAACTTTAGCGCCATTTCGCGCGCGCATCCACAAGGCTACAACCCAATGTCATCCGATGAAAGAACTTTCCGTGAACTCGGCCTATCCGAGAATTTGTTGCGTGCTCTTGACGAGCTAGGTTATGAAAAACCGACGCCAATCCAATCAGCCAGTATTGATCCACTTATGGCTGGCAAAGATATTTTAGGTCAAGCGCAAACAGGTACAGGTAAAACTGGCGCCTTCGCTTTACCACTATTAAACAAAGTTACCAGCCAAACTACACCGCAAATTTTAGTCTTAGCACCAACACGTGAATTAGCCGTGCAGGTTGCTGAAGCGTTCAGTAGCTATGCCAAATTTATGAAGAATTTCCACGTTCTTCCTATCTATGGCGGCCAAAGCATGCAACAACAGTTGAATGCCCTGAAACGTGGCCCACAAGTTATCGTTGGTACGCCAGGTCGTGTTATGGACCATATGCGTCGCGGCACCTTGAAACTCGACTCATTACAAGCTTTAGTGCTTGATGAAGCCGATGAAATGTTAAAAATGGGCTTCATCGATGATATCGAATGGATCCTTGAGCACACGCCAAGCGAACGCCAACTGGCGTTATTCTCTGCCACTATGCCAGAGCAAATTAAGCGTGTAGCTAACCAGCATTTACGTAATCCTGTACATGTTCGTATCGAATCAAGCCAAACTACGGTTGAGTCAATCGAACAGCGTTTCGTACAAGTATCACAACACAATAAACTTGAAGCTTTAGTACGTGTATTAGAAGTTGAAAACACTGAAGGTGTGATCATATTCGTGCGTACTCGTAACTCATGTGTTGAGTTAGCTGAGAAGTTAGAAGCCCGCGGTTATGCTTCATCACCACTACACGGTGATATGAACCAGCAAGCCCGTGAGCGTGCAGTTGACCAACTGAAACGTGGCAAGTTAGACATTCTGATCGCGACTGACGTTGCGGCCCGTGGTCTTGACGTTGAGCGTATCGGTCACGTTGTGAACTACGATATTCCGTATGATGCCGAAGCTTATGTACACCGTATTGGCCGTACAGGCCGTGCTGGCCGTACTGGTATGGCGATCCTGTTTGTAACTAGCCGTGAAATGCGCATGCTGCGCACCATCGAGCGTTCAACTAACAGCCGCATTTCACCAATGAAAATCCCAAGCCCAGAGACTGTTGCAGAACGTCGTCTGTCTCGCTTAGGTGAGCAATTGGCTGAAACAATCAACGGTGATTTAGATTTCATGAAAGAAGCTGTTGCTCAATTATGCCAACAGTTAGAAGTCGATACTGATCTGCTAGCCGCTGCATTATTACAGCAAGTTCAGCAAGAACGTCCTTTGCAATTGCCAGCAATTCAAGAACGTGTTCGTGATGAACGCAGTGAGCGTACTGAACGTAGCGACCGCGGAAGTGATCGTAATGACCGTGGTGGTGAACGTGGTGAACGCAGAAGTCGCGAACCGCGTCCAATGCCAGCAAGCTTAGGCTCAGCTGAAGCGTTGAAAGACAACCCAGATTTGAAAATGTGCCGTTACGTGATCGACGTAGGTCGTGAGAATGGTGTAGGTGTGGGTAACATCGTTGGCGCTATCGCGAACGAAGCTAACATCGACAGCCGTTACATTGGCGCAATCCAACTTTACGATGCAGTGACCACTGTTGACCTGCCAGACGGCATGCCAAAAGACGTGTTACAGCACCTACGTAAAGTACGTGTTTGTGGCAAGCCATTGAACATCCGCGAAGCTGGCGATCAAGTATTTGTTGATTCAGGCCGTAGTGCTCGTTCAGACCGCCCTGCTGGTGACCGTAAACCACGTGGCGATCGTCCAACGGGTGACCGCCCAGCTGGTGACCGTAAGCCACGCTCTGCGTCTACTGGTGACAAGCCATTTGCTGACCGCAAACCACGTGCAGACAAACCTGCCGGTGAGCGTAAGCCACGTAAACCACGTGAAGACTAATCTAGCTTAAGCTAGAGACTAAAAAAGGAGCCTAGGCTCCTTTTTTGTTGGCTTAAAATCAGTAATCTGTCTCTAACGAAGAGAGCCTACGACCATTTACAACATGAATACAAGCCTCAGATAACGAGTTTGCTAACTGCTAAAACTAGCATCCATCTGTTTCGAATAAAAACGAGTGTCCAGTTGAGGTATGGTGATATTCGGCATAGCACTGGCCGGCAGTTAAATCTCCCGTTCCATAACCCAACCGCGAATAGTCATTATCTTCAAATGCTTGTATATCGCCGTAATCAGCCTGCCTTTTAGTATTATCTTTAGTCTGTTGTTTAGGCACGCCTAAATCCATAAAAGTCTCTAAGAAATACAAATTAGGTGACGTAGATTCACTCTTAGTTTCAGGAAAACCTGCATAGAACTGATAATCACCGTATTGGGTCGCGATAGTAACATCGTCGCCAGTGGTGTTGACGATTTGTGCTTTCATATGCAGCATCTTGGTCATATCTTGCATCTGCCCCAAATACCCTTTTACGGCATTCACTTTGGCATCTCTTTGCAAGTTCATAAATTTAGGCGCGGCGATAACAGCCAAAATGCCTAAAATAATGATCACGACGACCAATTCAATTAAGGTAAACCCTTGAACACGTTTCTTTAAAGACATCTGCATTTTTATTCCTTTTCCTCCAGAAGCTGCCATGCAAGCAGTGGAAGAATACGCTCTGTGTAGACTGATGTTAATAAATAAACGACAAATAGGCAGCGCAAAGACGCAATATCGACAAAAACAGACTCCTTAACGAGCAGCCATGGCTCAAGATTGACTCTAACGCTTATTCGCTTAACAATGTCATCCAAACGCTAAGCGTTCCCTTTGAGAGTTTCCCCATGAAAAAAGCCCTTACCGCTGGACTATTATCCGCCTTCGTCGCCCCTGGCAGCGGCCATTTTTATCTGCAACATAAACGCAGCGCTCTAGTGTTTTTTGTGCTGGCAATACTGAGTCTCGGCCTGTTACTGCAACAAGTCATGCAAGTGGCGCAGCTTATCTCGCTGGATATTCAAACTGGCGTTTTGCCGCTGGATATGGGCGTAATTGCGGCCGAAGTGACCAAACAAACCACGGCAACCATTCGGGATGGTGCAGACAAACTGATGTACGGCTTTATCCTCTGCTGGCTGATTGCCTTATTGGATAGTGTACGCTTGGGACTGAAGCAAGATAAGCAAGATGCAGCCCCAAACAATGCTTAGTCACCCACTGTCCACGCTTCGATAAAGCTATGGTAGCAAGCCACTAGCATGTCGGCGTCGTGGGCATAATCGGGAATATCCTCAGGACAATAGAGGGCACAGTGGCTACCCGCATTGCGCGCGGTTTGCAGATCAAACAGATAATCGCCCACATACAAGATCTCTGCGGGCGCGAGTTGCCACTGCTGGCAAATAAGATGAATACCTTCGGGATGCGGCTTAGGCTGCGCGTCGTAGCGGGTTAATACTAGTTCGATATCTATGCCAAGCTTATCGATAGTGATTTGCGCCGCTTCCGGCATATTGCGGGTCAAAATAGCCAAGGGCAGCGACTTAGCCCGTAGGCATTCGATAAGCTCACGCGCGCCATCAATCCAACTGGCATTGAGTGAGCTTTGTCTCTCGTACTCATGGATGATTTCCAGCGCCTGAGCCTGTGCTTCACCCGCACTCAGGCTATCGACATGGGCCAAGATATCCGTACCAGAATGAATCCCCAACTCACGCCGCAGACCAGCAAAATCCGGATTGGAATGCGCTAAAGTGCCGTCGAGATCGAAGATGACCCCACGGATATCCTTAAGTTTTAAATCGCTAAGTCTAGTGATCACTGGCCTTTCCCATGGGTGAAAATGTATGTTTCATACGCTAATTAAATACCATTGGGCTAATCAAATACCATGGGTATTAGGCAGCCTGCAAACGCTTCGCCTGACGATTACGATACAGAGGCAGTAATTGTACCACCATCACAGACACAATAATGACGCCAATCCCCAGCAGAGATAATCCATCTAATTCATCGGCATGGAAGACTTCTGGCCACCAGCCAATGCTCACTACCAAAGCAGTGGCGCTAAAGCTAAATACTGGCGTGAGGGCCAACATGGCGCTCACCTGTGCCGTCGGCCAGTACTTCATCGACTGCCCAAAACAGCCATAGGCGATCAAGGTATTGGCGGCGCAAAACAGCGCAATCTGCCACTCGAAGCTGTCCATACTGGCAAACTGACTAAAGTCGCTAAAGGGAGCCATTACGAAAATACCTAAGCCATAGATCACTAAAAGCACGTTCGCGGGCGATAAACGATTGAGTAATGATTTTTGCAACAAGGCATAGCTAGTCCACGACAACGCCGAGAACTGGATAATCATCACTCCAATCCAAACCTGATGATTATTGGCGCCAGATAAATCCAAATACGGATGGAAAAACATCAACATGCCTAAGGCCAGTGTCGCAAAACAACTGAGCTGCACCGCATTCAGCCGTTCTTTAAAAAACAGCACGCCACCGAAGGCAAGGAAAAAGGGCGAAGTCTGGAAATTCAGCTGGGCAGCACCCGGCGCGAGATAATCGAGTGAGTAAACAAAAGAAACATAATTGAGCATCAAAAACACGCCCGCAAGCACTAACCTTAACCAGACTTTGGCATCGAGCGCCGCAAATTGTTTAAGGCTACCCGCGCTCCATTGGATCAGTATGCTAACCACAAGCGCGACTAAAAAACGAAACCATGTCAAAGTGACAGGATCGATAAAAGCCCCCGAAAGCTTCAAGGCTATGGGTAACATACCCCAAAATACAATTGCAACTGAGATGAAGATAAGCCCGAGTTGAGCATGATTATTTGCCTGAGGGGCGTTATGGCTAAGGTTCACGGAAATGTCCAGTAGAGACCGCAAAATGGAGCGTCATTCTGGCACTGAGTCAGCACAATATCTAGCAGCACATAATGGAAACATTCGCGTTAGCATGGATACTTTAGCTGACACTTATGTGGGGCAAGTATCAGCATCTTACGATGATTGGAATATTGGCCGCACTCTTGATTCAACTGCAGCTGATTTACCCCGAAAGCCAACATTGGCATTTCCAGCGATGGCAATAACCGAGTATATTTGGCCGATTAAATGGCTTCTCTGCCACACTGTTTCTACGTCACGTCTTTCTAGGCTCACTCTTTAAATAGGAAAGTTAATGTCATCTACCGCCCCGCTCGAACCAGTTCAAATGCAGATTCATGCCGCAGCAAAGGAACTCGCCGAGCGCCGCGCCGCAGGCACCTGCGGCGATTTACTGATCCCAGAGCTGAGACCAACGAGCTTCGAACAGGCCTTCGCCATTCAGCAAACCGTGGCTGCCATCTATAAGGCTAACAGTAATCCTATCGCGGCGTGGAAATGCCTAGTACCCTCGGCGGAAAAAAACGTCGTAGCGCCTATTTATCAAGCTGATGTGTATCAACAATCGGCCACTTGCCCACTCTATCCATCGACTAAAGATCTGGCCCGCGTCGAACCTGAACTCGCCTTCGAGATTGCTCGCGATTTACCGCCAAGAACCACGCCTTACACAGAGGCTGAAATCGACGCGGCCTTAGGCCACACTCGCTTAGCCTTGGAATTGATCAAAAGCCGCTACCATACGCCCAGTGAAGCGACGCATTTCGATGCCCTCGCCGATGGTTTAGTCAATCAAGGATTATGGTTAGGGCCAGTGCTAAACCCGCTAGCAGGTTTAGAGACCAGCCATTTCGAACTCAGCGTTAATATTCAGGATGGCGAAACACTGCAAAAATCCGCCATTCATCCTAATGGTTTCCCTAAAGCGGGACTCTACTGGTTAGTGAACTTTTTATCCGCCCAAGGCATTGGCTTAACTCAAGGGCAATATGTGATCACAGGCTCCTACGCTGGCGTCCTCGATCTGCCATTGGCGCAGGTTTGTGACTTTGAATACGGCGCGCTCGGGCAGTTTGCCGTGACTTTCACTGCGAAGTGATGGTGGCGAGTAAAGCACTTGCGGCTAATAAAGCGACAAAGCACTGATAAATAAGCGAACTCGGTTTCAACTGGGCTCGCTTATTTTTAATCTCAACTCTCAATTCTCAGTTATCAGCACTCCCCCAGCATTATTAACAAAAGCCAAACCGACTTGTCCCATAATGCACATCTATGTATCATCTAAATTCATCAGTAATAAGGATATATAGAATGTCGCACGGAAAAATGTTGCCCATCGCCTGTCTTCTTGCCCTCACTTTAGGCACATCTCTTAGCGTGCACGCCTCAGAAAATAGCTTTACCAAAGCCTATAGTGACTATCAAGCCGCCGTAGAAAAAGGCGATGCTGCAAATATTGAAGCGAGTGCAAAAACCGCTTATCAACTCGGCGAAGCTCAATATGCCAAAGACAGTGTCGACTTAGCTAATCTCGCCTTGAATTGGGCCAGTGCAATAGAGAAGCAAGTCGCCCCTTACCCATTTACAGAAAAGAATTTGCCCAAAACGGCTAAGGCGAATGAGTTGTATCAGCTCGCTCTGGCTAACTATAAAGTTCATTATGGCAAAAAAGCGCTTGAGCTTATCGATCCCTTACTGGGTGCAGCACAAACCGCCGTCGAAGCCAAAGATGCGAAAGAGGATTTGCTTACTGCTGTCGCAATTGCTGAAAAATCCGATAAAAAGAAACTGATCGCCGATGTAAAAATGGCAGCCTTTAACCGCTTATCCAATACTGAGCTATACACCAGTAGCGTAAGACGCTATGCCTTCGATGCCTATGATATTTATAAAGAGATTTTGCCAGAGAACGCCATAGACAGAGTCAAGGCAACCTTTACTGTTGGCGCCGTTGAATTTGCAGACAAACACGATGGTAAAGCCGAACCTTTACTGCTGGAAGTGGTTAAACAATTCGACGCACTCAATTTTAGTCACCCCTATGCCTTGAGTGCCCATGCATATTTAGTCGAACTGTATGAGCGCCAAGGAAAGCGTGACGCATCCACCGCTCACTGTATTGCTATCGGCAAAATGCGCCCTTGGGCCGACACGCAGGAACAACAACCTATTTTCCGTACTCTACCAGACTATCCAATGTCATATGCGCAGCGAGGTAAAAATGGCTGGGTTCAGCTTAAATTTACTATCGATGAGCATGGCTTCGTCAAAAATCCTGAAATTTTAGCTTCTAAGGGGGGGGCTTTATTTGAAAAAGAGAGTATTGAAACCTTAGAGAAATGGCGTTACGCACCCAAGTTTGAAAATGGTAAAGCCGTTGAGGCACAAACCACTGTGCAACTGGATTACATCGTAAATCGATAGCTCATTACTTCAGCCCGTTATTTCACCTCATAACCTAGCCCATCGCTCACACTCGATGGGCTTTTTTCATCCTGCATTGTAATCTGCCCCTGACTTAAACTCTGCTTGAGTTGGCTAAGACAGGTTTGGCAAATACACGCATCGGCAGACGGTAAAATGGGGCTGATTGCCCCTTGCAGTGAATCTGATGCTTGCGCTTGCAAGGCAGCCAAAGGCGGGAACATCTGCTGCGCACACCAACAATCCTCAATGCCCTTACCAACAATCACCGCACATTGATTCGCGCCTTGGCACAAAGGGCAAATTTGCGCAGTTTCTAACTTAGGTTGTTCCGATGGCTGAGACACGGTAATCCTTATAGCAAGATAAGTTGTTATAGCGCGGAGATCATAATAGATTTTTGCAACTCGAACTTAGTTGATTGGCACCAAAGTGAAATTTTAAAACTTTCCAAACTCCGTTTGAATGCTTTAGTTAAAAAGTCGTGGGGCTTCACCCCACACCCGACCAAGGAGGACTGCTCGTCCTATCCTCCTTGAATGCTCCCTTGCCGAACAACGTCCATGTCTAACTGCCAGTTCGCCATCCGTGGCTCTCGTTCGTAACGCTTCTATAAAGAGCAGCAGAATGCGTCAACTTGGATGGGCTTATTGTGGTTCATTTGCAGCGTTACTTGATGTTTCTTTTTTTAATATTTGATAGCACGTGGCTATGGCACGCAGCAAGGAAGCTAAAGCAAATATTAACTCAGACCATTCGCTCATTTCTTTTACCTCAACTAATTATGATGAGATAACAATAAATTACTATGGCTGGTCTGTATGGGTGGGAAAAACGCTAAAGCTAGTAGCTGGAAATCCCACCTATTTAGGTTTTATAAAAGTTGCACCAATTTTTTGATCTATTAGGGCGTGCCGTTCTTGCTCATAAATTTTTGACAAAATAGCTATAGCTTCGAGTGGGTAAAAAACCTCAAGAAACCGAAGAATAGGTGTTTTTTGCTTGCTGTCTGTCAGTGGCTTTGTAGGCTTTATGCCTGCATTCCATACGAGGCTATCACAAACACCGATGACAAATTGCTCTGCTTTAGTGCCAAACCTTTTCGAGAAGTTTAATCGCTCTATCCGCAGATCAATAACTTGCTGCATATCGAGAAGTTGTTTTAAGACGTTTTCTAATGTTTCTTCATCGTACTGCGAGCAAGGAGTTGGTATGTAGTGGCACACTAATTTTGGCCACCTAAATAGAGGTGATATTATTGCCTCATAGATGACCTTAGGTGAACACATGAGATCGACAACCAGAAAAACATTTAGTGCTGAATTCAAACTTGAAGCAGCCCAATTAGTCCTCGATAAAAACCATAGCATCATCGAAGCTGCAAAGGCGATGAACGTAGGTAAGTCC